>JARGOW010000536.1 GCA_029212955.1 Planctomycetota bacterium
GGCACGCCGGCCCATCCTGCTTTGGTCGTTCTCCGCCCGGGCTGCAATCCGAGCACCGGAAGCCTCATTGAAACCGCCGAGGACGGTAGTTTTGTGGCGCCGGGCCTAGTGTTGGGCGAACACGGATTCCGCGTGTATCAGGGAACCGCGGTTACGGAACTGCCCTCCATATCGGTGGCTTCCGGCGATCGCTTGCAAATGCAAGATCGGTGGCTGCCCACCCATGAGGCTATCTCGGTCACAGTTGTGAACGCCGAAGGGAATCCCATTGAAGATGCCAAGGTCTCCGTAGCGGATGCCAACGGGGTGCGCGTGCCCCATTGGGATGCCGCACGCACCGATGCCCTGGGCCAAGCCACGGCCCAAGCCCCCGTCGGCGAGGGTCGTAGCATCCACGTTTTGGCCGTGGGCTACAGGCTCGCAGAGCCCATGGCCCTGCCCCCGGGCACGACCCAACGCATCATCACCATGCAGCGTCAGGGCACCCGATCCTTCCGGCCAATCGACGCCATGACCGGGGAGCCGCTGACCTCTTTCCAAGTCAAGGTCGAGCGTCGCTCCCCCGCGGGAGATTGGTATTTGACCTCACCGCCCTGGGCCACCAGCGCCACCCAACCGGGACCGGCCACGGTCTCCTTCGAAGCGGGCGACCGCTTTGGAATATACTCCAAGGGCTACCTTGAAGTCGTTCGCGTGATGGAGCATTCCGAACCTGGAATTCTCGATGTGCCATTGCGACCTTCGCCGCGCATCGAAGGCCGCGTGACGCTGGATGGCAAACCCGCACCGGGCGTGGTCCTGGAATTGTCCGCGGGATCGGTGGATCCCGAATTCCACCGGGTCCCGGAGTCGGATCGCGGTCCACACTTCCTTCCCCAAAAATCCTGCATTGCATGGGCGCGGACCGATGAACGGGGTCGGTTTTCCGTGGACACCTTCGAGCTCCAACAGGACCAATATGCCCTGCATGCCAGCTTGGGCTCTACTCGGGCGGGCCTCGCTTGGATTCGCCTGGATGAAGGGAGCCAACAAACGGTTCAAGTGGGGGATTTGGAGTTGGTTGAGACCGGTAGCATTCGCGGGCAGGTGCTCGTCCCCCCTGGCTTCCTCGTGAGTGGGCTGGGACTTTCGGTGGATGCAATCGATGGCCCCTTGGGTATCAACGTGGACCCTATGGGCCATTTTGAACTCGACGGTGTGCTACCTGGTCGGCACGCATTGGTCGTCGAACCGGTGGGGGAGATTCGTGCTGGGAACACCAAAAACTTCGTACACGTAAACGCCGGACAAACCGCCGAAATCGTTTTAGATCTGAGTGGTCTGGGCGTGGCTTTCCGGCCACTCGAATTGACGCTGGATGGCTCCCCAATGGTGTTTCACGACACCTTCGTGATCCCCACAGGACTGGTGACCGAAGGGGAGGTTCCTAGCGAGCCTCTCCTGCATAAGCACTACTTCGGTTCCACCGATGCCGATGGCATGGTAAATGGCTCCGCTCCCTGTTCGGGTCCCGCGGAACTGTGGGTTCTCAATCCGCGTACTCGCAGATTCATGCGCCATCCGTCGGCCCGCATCGAGCTCGATTGCACCCCGACCGCCAGGATGCGATTCGAGTTCACCGCGATTTAAGCCTCCAGCGAGGATCGGATTGTACCCAGAAACGCCCCGAGCTCGAATGCAAGCCATTCCATTCCAGTCGCCTTGGGCCCACAAACCCCGATCGGCCCGGTTCCCCGGAATCGGTTCCCGTCTATTTCTTCACTCCACAAAATGAAACTCCTATGGGAGAATGGCAGCAACTCGATCAAGGCCTGCCCATGCCCCCCCAGGATCCCATTTCCAATCAGATCATTCGCCCCTCCCAGGCTAAAAGCCACTCGGAGTGGCTGACCCTTGCCTACAAATCGGTCGCCCCCGATTTACTGAAGCTGGCCTTGCACGCCACACGATGCCCCGAGGAAGCGGAGGACACAGTTCAAGAGGTGTTTCTTTACGCCCTTCAAAATGAGCGTACCAGGCCCGCTGGTATCTCCATGGACGAATGGTTGCTGCAGCGGCTCGCGGATCGCTTGGCCAAAAGAAACCTCCAAAAGGAACCCGCTTCCTACGGAGCCGAGTATGCGGAAACCATTCCTACTCGTCGTTGGGAGCCCGTAACGCAAATGCAAGAGGCGGAGCTGAATGAACAATTGCGAAGCGCCATCGAAATCCTTCCGCAGTCCTACCGGGAGGTGGTCCTCCTCGGCGTGCAAGGTGGGCGCAACTCCCTCGAGATCGGTGCGATACTGGGTCGGCCAGCTACGACCGTACGCTCCCAATTGGCCCGTGGACTGGACCGATTGCGCAGGGCTCTTCCACCGACCCTTGGTTTTTTCGCCCTCTTCGGCACCGAGGGAAGCGCGAACGCAGACCCGCTGGGGACTTCATTGGCCTTGTCCAAAATGCGCGATCGCTGCATTGAACGATCCACGCAATGGGCTCCCACCACAGCAGCCCCTTGGGGCATCAGCCCATCCCTGACTTGGAAGTGTGCGGCCATTCTGATGGCCAGCGTCGCCTCGATGATGCTATGGAGTTCCATGGCCTCCGAACCCAAAGCTCACGCGCGCGACGTGGCCGCCCTGTCACCGGAGGTGCGTGGGCAGGCCGCGCTGGAAGAGCCATCACTCGCGCCCATTGCCTTGGACTCACTACGCGAAACCCAGGCTGCGATCCCCACTTCCCACGGCTCTATGGAATTGGCCCAAGTGGCGGGCCAAGTCGTCGGACCGGATGGTTCCGCGCTCCCAGGAGTCGAGGTTCAATTGTTCACGTGGAGCGAATGGGACACCACCGGCCAAGTCCCGGAGCTCATGGGTGAGGCCCGATTCGGCTGGACCACCCGTACCGACGAATCGGGACGGTTTGAATTCGAGGCGCCCCTCCCTCACAAAGGAAACCCGGTAGTTAGCGTCCAAGCGGGGATGGGGTTCACGCAACAGAACGTGTACTTCAACTCCACCCATAGCAACCGGCCCCCTCTCAGAACCGGCCCCAACGAGTTGGGCGTCATTCGACTGGAGCATGCGGGGCGAGTGGCGGGAGTACTCTTGGACGAGTACGGAGCCCCTGCCTTTCCCGCCGAAGTCATTCTCAGCCCCGGCACTG
>JARGOW010000537.1 GCA_029212955.1 Planctomycetota bacterium
GGTTGCCTGGGCATCGCCACCAAGAAACTGTTCCCCGGCATGGATCCGGCCAAGGCCCCCGAGTTCCCGCGCTACACCGCCGTGCACCAAATCGGTGGCTTCCTCATGAACCCCGCTGCCCTGCGCAAACTGCGAAAGGGCCAAGTCATCGACCAGGACCCACACACAAAAATCCGCACCCACGTGGAGTACGTGGGACCGTCGAACAGCGGCAACCAGATCGTGGGCATCCTCGAGGAGGGCTCCGGTTCCTCACTACGCTGGATCTACGACGTGGAAAGCGGCGAGTTGTACGGCTACGCCACAATCATTCCCTACGGGCCCGGCATGACCTCGGTCTCCCAATACAACCGTGCTTGGCGCTGATGAGGAGCTAGCAGAAGCGGCGTATTAGGCCGTGCGATGATGGCTTGTGCGCAGTCGTTCCAGCCTATATTGCTCGGATATACCGTTACCTGTCGAACCGCATTCAATACTGGTGGTCGTTCGTTCACAACCCACGAGAGGGTCTATTGACCCATCACAATTATGAAAACACTGAATCTACTCACAGCCGCCCTTTCCACCGGATTATTGCTTACCGCAACGGCAAGCGCCGATGTCCTGTTTGTTTCTGCCGAGCTGACCAGCGGGGCAAACAATGGAGATAGCTGGGCGGACGCGTTCCAAGGGTCAGAGGGATTGCAGGCTGCCATTGCGGTGGCTGCTCCCGGAGACCAAATCTATGTGGCGGAGGGTTTGTACAAACCCACCGAAGGCATCGATCGCACGGTTTCCTTTCAATGGAAGGCCGGAGTCAAAATCTATGGGGGATTCTTAGGTCACGAAAGCAATCCATATGAGCGACCGGGGAAGTGGGCAGCCCGCACCATCTTGTCGGGTGATTTGCAGGGCAATGATGCGAACTCCGAATTCGAAGACAACAGTTTTCATGTAGTCGAAGCCATCGGAACGGATTCCGAGTCCCTGTTGGACGGCCTCGTCATAGAAGCGGGCAATGCCATTGATTTCCCGGGTGCCAATGGGCGGGGAGGTGGACTTGTTAGTGACCAGGTCGACGCTCTCCGGCTGAAAGACTGCGTGTTTCAACGCAATCGAGCTTCCACAGGAGGCGGAGCCTATCTCTCAGCGACATCGGTTGAAGTCATTGATTGTGAGTTCCTCGGAAACCACTCCGTTCGAGGGGGTGGTGTCTATCTGGACTCCGCCACCAGCGCCCTCCTGACTCGGAATCGCTTCATGGGCAATCTGGCCATTTCGGATGGGGGGGCCGGATTGTACATCTACCAGGGAGATGAAGTGGTAGTGAGTCAATCCGTGATCGTCCACAACTTCAGCTTGCTTGGCTCTTCAGAGGTCGGCATTGGAATTTTTCTGGAAGGCGTGGGCTCTGCAAAGGTCTTGAATTGCACAATTTCGTGGAATGACCATACCTCGGTTTCTACGAGCAGCCTTGGGTATGGAATCTTCAATACGGGCGGATCCACCGAAGTCACGAACTGTATCGTCTCGGAAAATGGCCCCGAGGGGGTTCAGAATCCGGCCGGTCAAATCGCTGGAGCCCAGTGGACCCACAGCCTTGTGGACGGTGGCCCGACGACCAATGGCAACCTCAACGCCGTTGCCCAGTTCGTGAATCCTGGAATCGATTTTGCGCTTACGGCCACCTCCCCTGGCGTGGATGCGGGCAACAACGCGGCGGTGGCTTCCACGCCTTACTCGGTCGACCATGGACGGCGCTTCGTGGATTCCGTGCATGCGGTGGATACGGGTTTGGGCATGGGACCCATCGTGGACATGGGTGCTTTTGAATACAGTCCAATGGATGCCCACTATGATTGCCTGTCCACGGCAAACTCCACCGGCCAGCCGGGACTGATCCATTTCAGTGGCAGTAGGGACCTGAGCGTCAACCAATTGACTTTGCGGGCCAGCGGGCTTCCTCTCAACGAGTTTGGGTATTTCCTGACAAGCCAGACTCGAGGATTTGCTGCGCTTCCTGGGGGTTCCCAAGGGAACCTGTGTCTGGGCGGAGCATTGGGTCGATTCAACCAAGCGGGGCAAATCCGGACGTCAGGAGCATTGGCGGAATTCTCCCTGCCCCTCAATCCCGGAACTCTTCCGCATCCCCAAGGGTCTGTCTCGGTGCACGCGGGCGAAACGTGGCACTTCCAGGGCTGGTTCCGGGATGGGAATGCAGGCGTTGGCGCTAGCAACTTCACGGACCGGGTTTCGATCAGATTCGAATGAGCTCTGCAGGTTGATGAATCCAAGCCCGCACCGATAGGGTGGGAATAGGCCGCAGGCGCAAGTTCTACCGATCAAACCGATCGACCGGACTTGCGCCTGCGGCTCCATGTGTGGGGATCGTAGTTCTTCGAGTCTGTCCGAATCTCCTGGGATGGGAGGGGCAGTCCTGGGCTGCCCCTCCGTAAACGAGTCCTGGCGAGAATCTGATTCGCACACCAGGTCTTGTGAGGTCCCGATACAATGGCCCCATGTCGATTCTTTGCATTGATCACGTGCAGTTGGCGATGCCGCCGGGGCGGGAGCTTGAGGCCAAGGCTTTCTACGAAGGCCTGCTCGGAATCCCTGAAGTCCCCAAGCCGAAGCCCATGGCCGCAACCGGCGGAGCGTGGTTTGAACGGGGGGACCTGAAGGTCCACCTGGGCGTTCAAGCGGAGTTCACTCCAGCTCGGAAGGCCCATCCGGCCTTTCGCGTACGGGGCCTGGGCGAACTAGAGGCCAAGTTGGAGGCTGCCGGAATCTCGACCCTCAGGGATGACCGATTGCCCGGTCACAACCGATTCTTCGTCAATGACCCCTTCGGAAACCGCCTCGAATTCCTGGAACTCATATCCCAATCCTAAATCGCCATGAACCCCCAGCAGTTCGTTTCAGAATACGAAGCCGCCCTGGCAACCCAGGATTGGACGGCGGTTGAGCCTCTTATGCACAAGGACGTGTGCGTGACCTTTTCCTCGGGCGCCGTGCACCGGGGGCTGATCGCAGTTCAGAAGGCCTTCGAAGGCAACTTCGCCGCCATCGCCTGCGAGAATTACAAGGTCTCCAACATCCACTGGGTCCAAGAAACCCCCGACACAGCCATTTACCTTTTTGACTTTGACTGGACCGGGATCA
>JARGOW010000538.1:0-210 GCA_029212955.1 Planctomycetota bacterium
CAATACTGGCTTTCAAGATTTCACACTGGGACCTGGCAGCTTCCACTTGATTGACTTCTAGTAGCGCGCGAATCCAAGCCGAATGCGCTCGAACAGAAATGCGGGCCAGGGGACCATCGTTCCGCACCAACAACATGGTCGCCCTCTCCAGGTGATGCTCGGCCTTCTCCATGTCGTAGTCGTCAATCCAGCGGTCGAATTCTCCTTCCT
>JARGOW010000538.1:220-1930 GCA_029212955.1 Planctomycetota bacterium
AAGGGACTGGTCCGCTTCGAGATCCAGGGCCGCTGTTTCCAATAAATCCACCAGAAGGATGTCGCGCCCTCCCTCCTCGGGGTCCGCGCTTCTGAACACTTTGGTGATGAAACTGAGCGTCGCCTGCGCTCGATCTCGCTCCAACTGGGCTAGATCGCGCGCATGGGTGGCCTTGTTCAAGCCAAAAGTGGTCCCCACAATGGCAGCCACAAGGAGCACGACGATCATGGATGCCGCAGCCACCAGGATTTTGTGCCTGCGCGCAAACATGGACAGGTGGTACATGGCCGTGGGCGGCCGGGCGGAAATCGGTCGATCCTCGAGATAGGCCCGCAAATCCCCCGCCAAACCGTCCACCGACGCATAGCGACGCTCGGGCTCCCGGGCCAACGCCGTGCCCAAAATGGTTTCCAAGTCGCCTCTCAAACTGGAGTCGACCTGGCCCGCTGGCAAGGCATTCTCTTCGGTCAAACGCCGGGCGACTTCGGTTACGGTCAAGCCCTTTAGTTCATGGGGGGCTCTTCCGGTGAGCATGCGATAGAGAATGACGCCCAGGCTGAAAACGTCCGTCCTCACATCGATCAGTTCCAAATCCCCTTGCACCTGTTCGGGGCTCATGTACGCCAGGGTCCCGATGATGTCCCCCTCCATCGTCTGATGGGGATCCTCCGGATCCAGGGAGCGCGCAATTCCGAAATCCAAAATGTGCGGCCTTCCGGTTTCGTCCACGAGCACATTGTCCGGCTTCAAGTCCCGGTGGATGATGCCCCTCTGGTGGGCGTGGGAAACTCCATCGCACACATGCAAGAACAACTCCAACCGGGCCCTTCGATCGAGTCCTTGGACCTCCGCGGCGCGCAACATGGAATCCCCCTGCACTTGCTCCATGGCAAACCAAGAGAGTCGGTTTCCATCGGGCAATACCTCTTCGCCTGCTTCGAGAATTCGCGCGATGGCCCTATGGGCTAGCTTGCCCAGGACTTCCGCCTCCCACTCAAACCGCCGCGCTGCTTTCTCTGAAAAGAGCCCCGGTCGCAGGACTTTCAAGGCCACCGTACGCTGGGGCCTTTCCTGGGTCGCCTCAAAGACTTGCCCCATGCCGCCCTCGCCCAACAGCTTGCCCAGCCGGTAATGACCGAGCTGATCTCCGGATTTCGGCTCCCGAGCGATGGTTGCAACCAACGCGGGACTCTCCATGAATCCCGCATGCTCGGTCTCCTCCGGCAGCAAGGCCAGAACGGCATCGCACAGTTCGACGTTCCCAGAACACTGCCCACGCACCCACTCCACTCGTTCTGCCGCGGGTAACTCCAACGCATCACCTAAGACACCCTTTAGGGTCTCCCACGGAACGGGGGATTCGGGACTCGGCATGGAAGAAAGGGGTCAGCCCAAGGGTGGATGGCAGGCGAGGAGGATTGTCTAAGGGACTCCATGTTAGCAACCATTGAGAACATCGGCTTGACCCGACCCCAGACTTCCTCCCCACAGACCATCCCCCCGGGCCTCACCCGTTTCCAACCACCACTACTCGTTGGTGAACCATCGCACACCAAACATCGTGCACTCGGCATAGATGTACTTGTGGGTCATGCCGTCCGTCATGCGCGCGGATTCGCAACCGCGCCGCCCATAGCCTGAGGGGAGCGTTCCCGCATAGGTGGATGTTCCGATGGGGTCGAGCCAGCGATATCGGTGGGTGTTGCCCTC
>JARGOW010000538.1:1997-3140 GCA_029212955.1 Planctomycetota bacterium
ACAGGCGGCACGTAGGGACCGCTGTAGCCCGCGTGGCTCCAAAGCCCACCATCCGCTCCGATGACCGCATAATGGTTGTCGCTAAAGGTCACGTGCATGCGCCCGACCTTGTCAACGCTGACATCCTTGACGTTGCTGTACATGAACCCCGCATAGCTCACCTCGGGTGCGGCAAAATGACTCATCCCATAGTTATCGGGAACGAACAAGGACTCCGAAAATTTCACGACCCGATTGAGACTGGGGTCGGCCACGTACACATTGCCATCGGCGTCCACGTCGATTCCTTCGGCTCCGGTCATGCCAAGCACGGAATCAAAGACCTGCATCAGGTGATTGCCGTTGTAGTCCATGACCGTAATGGCCGACCCGAAGGTGTACTCCTCCATCACATAGACGTGCTCCTTTTCCATGTTCACGGCCAGCCCGGTCATTCGATTGGGCGACCCATACACGCCGGTCATGATTCCAGTGCCCTCGGGGGTTGGAACAATTTTGGTCACATAATTCGTCCCGCCCCACTCTTCGCTGATCGTCACGAACAACACAGGAACCAATTCCCGGTGCAAAATGGCCACATCCTGGGGCTGGAACAAGTGCCAGGGAATCTCCAAAAAGGAATAGCCGCCTTCGACAACCAAGGGCTGGGTGAATTGAGCCGAGGCCTGGGAAATGGGCGCGACGGCAAAAAGGAGAGCGGCAAGCAGTTTCTTCATATGCATGGTGTGGAGTTCGCCGCGGCCCCTAGTGGTCGTGGACTGCATGCAAATGACGCCCGGGGCAGGAGTCGGACAAGGAATCTGGAATTGTCCGGACCCTGCTGACGTCCCCTGGGGCCCATTCAAGTGTCACGTGCCCCTTCGTAAATCAACAAAACCCCAGTTGAGGCACGCGAACGGCTCCTAGGGCCGTAAAGGCGGGCTCCAGGTCCCTGCTTCGTAAAACCCGAAAAAGGGTCTGGACGGATCTACTACCCCGGTGGTACTACCTAGGTAGTTCCTAGCTAGAACCTTCTTTCACCCCTTCGAAGATATGAACAAAACCCACCACCTTGGCGAATTGCAGTTGGCGATCATGCGCGTGCTTTGGGTCGCCGGAGAAGCGACTGTCGTCACCGTCCACGGAGCCCTTTTGGAGGACGGC
>JARGOW010000539.1 GCA_029212955.1 Planctomycetota bacterium
CATCAGAATCTCCAGGGCAGGCGGGGGATGGCGAATCAGTCCAAGCCCAAGTGTAGGAACCCGCTCCAATCGCGCATGGAATGACCCGCTTCGCGCAGAAGGGCACGGGCTTGGGCGGTGGCTTGGGAGGGCGGAGCGCCCTGCTCCATGGCCGCGTGGAAGGCCCGGGCGAACGCCGCCGAGCCCCCGTCGCTGACCGGCCAGAGCGTCACAATCAGATTGCGCGTTCCACCGGCTTGCAAGGCGCGAGCCAGCCCGAGCTGGCCTTCGCCATCCACGCGCAAGCCTCCCGCGGAAGCACAGGTTCCCAGGAAAACCAAGGGCGGGTTGGGGGACCAGGAGCGCACCGTACTGGCGCAGAGAATCTGGTCCCCGTCCAGCAGCAAACCATGGGCTTGCAATTCGGGATCATCGCAATGGGTGGATCGAACCAGGTGCGTGGCCAAGTGCACCGCATCCTGGCCGGTGAGCGCCATATGCATGGCAGCCCGCTGGAAGTCGCCACCCATTTGCAGAAGCGAACCCGGACGATCCTGGGCCAGTTGGGAGAGTTCCGTGGCGGCGGCGGGCAGATCTTCGTAGTTCCGGGTGTTGGGCGCGCCCAAGAATCGCCACGGCACGCGCCCCCAATCGGGGGCTCGCAAGCTGGACTGGGCACCGGTCCAGAGGGAATGGTTGCAGACCAATTCGAAGAGCTGGTCCAGGGGGCGCGAGTCCTGGCTGAGCATGGCCACGGGAAGTTCTTCCAGGGGGCCGTGCAGGATCAGCCGCAGGCTTTCGGGAGCCGTTTGTGGGTCGCCCGCCCAAGGGCCGATTCCGCCGGTGATGATGGGTGAGAGTTCCGCGAGTATGGCCCGGGCGCGGGGCCCATCGTCCTGTTGGATGGCTTGGCGCAGGCGTGCGATTCCCGTTTGCAGGGACCCCCTCGTCACATCGATGCGCCGGGCTTGGCTTTGTCCGTTGGGACCCAGGTGTACGGAAAACCCAAACCGTGCACCAAAGGCGAAGGTCATGATCCCCGCACCCTTGTTTCGCAAGGACTGCAAACGCTGCCGTAGGGCGGATTGCGGTGCGGCCCCGCCCAGGCTGTCATTGCGAGCGCGCCGCAAGTCACGGGCCTGATTTTCTTCGAGGAGAGTGGCCGCGAGAACCGGGTCACCGTTTTCCGCCGCGGCCTGGGCCGCGAGAACCACCGCATGCAGTCCCAACCATTCGCCGCTCACACTACCGGGTCCGAGGCGGCGGGCCTCCCAGCCCTGGGCCTCGCGAAGCGCGCGGCGCAATGGGGCCAGCGCGCGGCGGGGTTGGCCCTGGGCCATGAGTAGATCTCCCAAAAGGGTCCAGGCCTGAACCCGGCCCTGGGCGGACCAGGTTTCGAAGGGGGCCCACCCGAGCAGTGCATCCTCCGCCTGGGAGAGTCGCCCCTCAGCCTGCCATTGCAGGGCACCGGTCAGTGCCAGCAATTCCACTTCTTCCGGGTGTTGACGCGCCATGGATTGCAGGGTGTGCCGAGCTGCTTCGAGGTGGCCGCGCATGCGCAGGGCAGAGCAGGAGAGGGCTTGCCAGCGCAGCAGCTGTTTCGGTTCAGCGGGCTTACACTTCCAAAGGAAATCCATGGTGGCCTGGGCTTGTCCTGCCGAAAGCAGCCAGAGCGCGTGTTCGTTGGCCAATTCCCAGGAAGCCTGCGGGCTTTGAATCGAAGCCCACTCTCGCAGCAGCCTTTCCACGCGCAGGGGATCCCCCGATTCGCGCGCCAATCGCACGAGGCCCCGCAGGGCGCGGATCCGGTAATCCAAGCGGCCGGTGAATTCGGCCAGCTCGGCGAGCTCCCGATAACGTGACTGAGCCGCCTGTCCCTGGCCGCGAAGCCGACCCAATTCAGCCATCAGCCAAAGGGGTTCCAGTTGGGGCGTGCGTTGTCCAACCCCAGAGAAGAGCTCGATGGAAGTGGATGCGTGTCCAAAGGCACTCTCCGCCATGGGCAGGGCCACGTGTCGAGGCATGGAGCCATCCCGGTCCAGGCGGGATACTTGAAGCCGCGCGAGCAGGGCGTGGGCCCGGGCGGCCGGGGTGGGATCGGGAGCGGCACCGTGGGCGTTGATCAGTGCGAGTAGATCGGTTTGTACGATTTCGCGGACCTCTTGCCATGCCTTACCACGCAGGTTTTCCGCAGCTTGCACGCGCTCGCGAATGTCAAAGAAATCTCCTTCGGCCTGCAGCCCCGCCCGGCGCGCCTCCGCCGGAAGATCCACATAGAAGCGAGCCACAGCCAGTGCGTCGGTGCGGCCCAAACCCGCCAGGCGAAAAGCGCTCTGGAGGAGGGCGGGCTCGGTGTCCCCGTGCCCTGAGCGCAGGGCTTGCAGAAGCTCGCCGTATTCGACCAATTGGGCCGTTGTGGGGGAGGCTGTTTGGGGCGAGGACCCGGCGGATTGCAGCCCAGGCTCCATGGCGTGCAAAGTGCCGGGCAGCAGTGCGAGCACCCCCAGGAAAGCGGAACAGAGGCGCAAAGGCCCCATCAGCGGGCTTCCATGGCCTTGATGTAGCGTTCGCGTTCGGAGTCTTGGGGTAGTTGTTTGGCTTCGACCAAGGCGTCGCTCAGCCAGCCCGCGCGGTGAAGGTATTGGACCCGGGCGGGTCCTTTCAACCCCTGCAAATCAGCGAGCACTGCGGGGGCGGCGACCACCTGGAATTCCGCGACGGCCTGGGGACTCTCCAGGCCAAACACAGTGGCAAACAGCTCCACGGTGTAGTGGCCGGAGGGCAGTGGAGACGGCAGGCGAAGGGAGGGGCCCGTCACGGTTTGCTCGACCACGGGCGTGCCCCGGTCGAAGGCGCCGCCGTCGTTTCGGTGAATCGTCACGCGGTAGCTTTGCGCGTCTTGACTGGGATACCAAGTAAGGTCGCCGTTCCAGCGATCGGCATCTTCCCTGGCGAGGACCTTGCCGAGCGGGGCCAACCAATTGGAGCGCTCGGATCCGCGCAAGGTCGTGGTTTCAGGCCAACTGGCATCGGCCGCGTTCACGGTGCCACCGGCCGACATCCATTCGCGGCCTCCGAACAGCCAGACCAACATGAGGGCCGCGGCGCTGAGAACCACTGTGCGCAAACGGCGCAGGGCGGGCGAAGCCTCACCCC
>JARGOW010000540.1 GCA_029212955.1 Planctomycetota bacterium
AGCACCTGGAATGGGGAGAGGAAGACTGGAACCCTGGCCACAACGATCGCCGCCGGCGCTGACCCCAGGAAAATCCTGTGGGGCAAGCTGAAGGCGCTTCTGACCGTGACGGGGGCCATGGCGGGCATTGCCGCCCTATTGGGACTGATCGTGGTGATCGCCAATGGGGGCGGAATGGAAAGTTTCACCCGCTGGGGTCTGCTGGCCGTGGTCTACGGGGTTTCCACTTGGATTTACACCCTGATCGGCGTGCTTTCCTCCGTGGCGATTCGCTCGCCAGCCAAGAGCCTCCTGGCGGTCCTGGGTTGCTGGGCCTTGACCATGATTCTGGTTCCGCGAACGATCAACAGCGTGGCCAATCAAACCCACATCCTGCCCGACCAATCCGTCCTGGATGGCATGGTGGATGAGATGCGGGCGAATGGAATCGATGGGGATGATCCCCGGGCGGAGCGCAGTGCCCGTTTCAAGGAGGAAGTGCTCGCCGAGTATGGGGTGGAGGAGACCAGCGAGCTGCCCGTGAACTACTCGGGCTTGGCCCTTCAGTCCCGCGAGGACTACGACAACCAGATCTTCGACCGCATGGAGGAGACCCTGGAGGCATCGCGCCAGGGGCGTGCCGACATTCGGCAGTGGGCCTTTGTGTTCTCACCTTCCGCCGCGGCCCGGGCCCTTTCCCGACTCAGCGCTGGAACCGACCAGGTGCATCACGCCTGGTTTGAGGAACAGACCGAGGCCAAGCGCCGGGCCTATGTGGAGTCCTTGAACGACCACTTGGCCTTCCAAACGGAGGGCGGACGCACTGGCACCCAGGAACTGTGGAAGGAATCCTCCGTGGGTTCCATTTCGACCCCGCCCATCTCTTCGCTTTGGCGACATGCGGTGGCACCGGCCTTGTCCTTGCTCGGCTGGTTCGCAGTGACCCTGGTACTTTTCGTTTTGGTTTGGCGGCGCGCAGATCGTGACCCCGTTACGTTGGGAGAATAGGCATGCTTCGTTTGTTACATCAAGAGAAGAAGTTTCTGCTAGGCAAGCCCTGGGTTTTCCTTTCCTGGATTCTGCTCACCCTTTTGGTCGTCCTCGCCATGCGCGAGGGCAGCACCATGGTGGAGTCACGCCAGGCCGCCGTTCAGCAATACTCCCAGGACATCTGGGACACCTTTGAGGAACGCAGGGGCAATGCCCAGGAGGTGCTCGACGGCGTCCGCGAGGTGAACAACGCCCGGGACGCCTATGGCGCCGGCCGCGTGAACGGTATCGAGGTGGCCACGGCCATGGAGATTTCCCCGCTGCAGGCGTGGAGCCCGGGTCTTTGGGATTCCCACCCGACGGTGGGAACCGTGGGCGTATTCACTTCGCCCTCCGATTACCTGGAGTTGGCGTCGCCGAGGGATCCGGAAGCGGAGGGTTGGGGACGATTGGACCTCACAACCCTGGTCGTCATCCTGCTGCCCCTTTGGTTGCTGCTCGTATTCCATGACACGGGATCCCACGAGCGTGACCGTGGGCTCTTCCGAATTCTGGAGGGCAACGGGGTGCTCCGGCGCCGGATCGTGGCGCGACGGTGGGGGACGCCCATCGCCATCGCCTTGGTGGGCTGGATCAGCGCATTCCTGGTGGGTTGTTTGGTGACCGGTTCCTGGACCGGCGTCGGTTCGGCGGGGTGGCAATGGTTTGGCGCCAGCTTGGGGTATGCCCTGTTTTGGATGGGGTGCTTCGCTTGGATCGCTTCCCGGGCCCATTCCACCGAAACGTCGGTGCTTGGTGCGCTTACGGCTTGGGTGGCGGTGGTCATTCTCTTGCCCGGGTTGATGGACGTGGTCCTGCGGGCCACCAGCGATCCCGCTGCAGGTGTGGAGTCGGTTTCGGGTCAACGTGCCTCCGCAGCCGAGGCCGAAAAAGAAAGGGCCGAGGTCTTGGACAAGTACATGTTCGATCACCCGGAACTGGCGGAGGAAGAAGAGGGCGAATTCGCTAGCGCCTTCCTGCGTGACTACTTCATCACCCAGGAAAGTGTCGAGACCCGACTCAAGCCCGTGCTGGATCGACAGTTCGAGAAAACCGAAGAGGATTTGACCTTTGTCGGTGCCCTGTCGAGTTTGGTGCCTTCCGCCTGGGCCCAAGGTTTGATGGAATCGTCGGCGGGGACCGATCCCCGGCACATGCTTTCTTTCCGCCGTCAATCGCGGACCTATGCCCAAGGTGTTAGGGAGAGCCTAAGGCCTTTCCTTTGGAGTGGTCAGCTCCTGGAGCCTGCGGACTTCGATGCGATTCCCAGGTTCGTGGACAAGACGGAGAGTCCGTCGATGGTTTCCACGGTGCTTCGCTTCCTGTGGTTGCCCGTACTTGGGCTCCTGGGATTGATTTTGGCCTGGCGGGAATGGATGAAAGTATCCGTGGTCCGCTAGGAGAGATGGGGGTGGACCTCCTCCCGGAGTGAATCCGTGGGGAGGTCCGCTCGCAGCAGCCCATGCCCAATTCCCGGCGGAGCCAGTCCGTGCGCAGCGATGTTCGAGAGGGCCAGCGCCCCCGATTGGTGGGTGGCGCACGTTTGCTGGACTAGGCCCCGGCGCCCCGCTCCGGGGAGGTTTTATCTGCCTTGTGTAGCAGGTTATCGATGGCAGCCACCCAGGCTTCGTCCGCATTGAGCGCGGGGACGACGATCAATTCTTCGCCTCCCGCTTCCATGAAATCCTCGCGCAATTCCCTGCCGATCTCTTCGATGGTCTCTAAGCAGTCGGCGGTGAACGATGGGGCGATGACGCGCACGCGCTTGTACCGGTGGGCCAGGTTGGGCACGAACTCATCCAGGTAAGGCTGCAACCACGGCTCGGATCCAAACTGTGACTGGAACACCATTTCCCATTCATCGCGGGCCAGGCCAAGGCGCTCCGCGAGCAACCAGGCGGTTCGACCACAGTGTTGCAGGTAGGGATCCCCGGCGGTCACGTAGGCCTCGGGAATTCCGTGGAAGCTAAACACGGTAAAGTCGCCCTTGGGGTGCTTTTCGGCAATCGCCGCGTACGCTTCTATGTACGCGGGATCGTCGTAGTAGGGCGGAACAAAGGAGAGGTCCACGGGATCCCGATCCAACAGGGCCACGCGTGTGACTTCGTCGAGGACC
>JARGOW010000541.1:0-2891 GCA_029212955.1 Planctomycetota bacterium
ACCCTGCAAGTGAATGGCGGCCAGCACGTTCAAGGACACGGTATCGCCGGGGCTTGTGGCTTCCTTGCGGATTTTAGGCGTATCCGCCGAAGCCTCGGCGGGCTCCTGGATTCCCATAAGGGCCAGATTGGAAACCGCCGGAGCAAATCCCTGGGCTGCGGCCCGGCCAAACCAACGAGCCGCTTCATCCTTTGAGCGCTCAACCCCGTGACCACGGAAATACAAAAGCCCCAGGTTGCTCTGCGCGGCGGCGTTGCCCTGATCCGCCGAAAGTCGGTACCAACGTGCCGCTTCCACGCGGTCCTCGGGCACGCCCTGGCCTTCGTCGTACATCAATCCGACCAAGTACTGGGCCTTGGCATCCCCTGCATTGGCCTCGGTGGACCATCCTTGCAGGGCCACTTGGTAATCGCCCGCCCCATAGGCACTCCAAGCGGCGGATGTGGGGGAGACACAGGCTGCAAGCAGCAGGAAGGGGGAGGCCCAAAGCCCAGTCGACCGAAGAATGCTCATGCCCAGCCTATCGGGACCGCGCGAAGCCGCTTTTGAGCCCAACAATATTAATCCCACCTTCACCCCATGGCCTGGGAATCCGGGGGCGCTCCGCTGGGCAATCCACATACCCTTGGAACGTTCGGAGGTCCCCACACCCTGGATTCGGGCCTTGGAACTGCTGACCGAGTATGCGGCTAAGAAAGTTCCATTGGCGACCACTTTGACCAGGCTCACCCGGGCCCACGGGAAAGGAAAAGGGAACTGCAAGCGCAAGCATGCCGTTCCCCGTGGAAGTCCCTGGCTGACCCTGATCTACGCCAATTGGTCGTCCGCCACGAAGTAGTGGGGGTCTTCGGTCATGTTGACTTCGACCATGCCCTTGGCTTTTTTGAGGAGGCCGATGCAGTCTGGGCTCAGGTGACGTAGGTGCAGGGTCTTTCCGGACTTGATGTAGCGCTCGGACAGGGTGTCGATGGCTTCGATTGCAGAGTGGTCTGCGACGCGGGCGTGCTTGAAGTCGATGATGACGTCCTGCGGGTCGGCCTTGGGGTCGAAGAGCTCGAGGAAATTGTTGACCGATCCGAAGAAGAGCGGGCCGCGCAGGGAGTAGATCTTGGAGCCGTGCTCGTCGGTGTGGTTGAAGGAGTGCACCGCTTGGGCATGCTTCCAGGCGAAGACCAGGGCGGAAACGATGACGCCCACAAAGACGGCCACGGCCAGGTCTGTGGCTACGGTGACACCGGAAACCAAGACGATGACCAATGCGTCAGACTTGGGGATCTTGTGCATGATGCGGAAGCTGGACCACTCGAAGGTGCCCAGAACCACCATGAACATGACGCCGACCAGGGCGGCCACGGGGATCATCTCGATCAAGGGAGCGGCGACGAGCACGGAGGCCAACAGGACCACGGCGGCCACGATGCCCGAGGTGCGACCTCGTCCACCGGAGTCGATGTTGATCATGGACTGGCCGATCATGGCGCAGCCACCCATGCCACCGAAGAAGCCACAGGTGATGTTGGCGGCGCCCTGGGCGATGCATTCCTTATTGCCGCGACCGCGGGTTTCGGTCAATTCGTCGACCAGGGTCAGGGTTAGCAAGGACTCGATCAAACCCACGGAGGCCAGGATGACGGCATAGGGGAAGACGATGCGCAGGGTCTCGAAGGTGTGGGGAACGCCCGGGATCGAGAAGGTGGGCCATCCGCCGGCCAGGGACGCCGAAGCATCGCCGGTCATGGTGCGCAGGTAATCCACGATGGTGGGGGATTCCAAACCGAGTCCCAAGCAGATCAGCGTGATGGTCACGATGGCGGCCAGTGCGGCGGGCACAGCCTGGGTGATCTTCGGCAGGAAATGCATGATCGCCATGGTCAAGATCACCAGTCCGACCATCAGGTAGAGCTGATAACCCTCCATCCAATGCAGGTTGCCGGCGGCGTCGGGCACCTTGAATTGCCCGAGCTGCGCCAGGAAAATCACGATGGCGAGGCCGTTTACGAAACCCAACATGACCGGGTGCGGCACCATTCGGATGAATTTGCCCAGGTGGAAGACGCCCGCCAGAATCTGCAGCACACCCATGAGGGCCACTGCAGCAAACATGTATTCGATGCCGTGGTCGGTGACCAGGCTCACCAGTACCACGGCGATGGCGCCGGTGGCTCCGGAGATCATGCCGGGTCGACCGCCGAAGACGGCGGTGATCAAACCCATGAAAAAGGCCGCGTACAGGCCGACCAGGGGATCGACGCCCGCAACGAAGGCGAAGGCCACCGCCTCGGGGACCAGGGCCAGGGCCACGGTGAGGCCTGACAGAATGTCGCTCTTGAGGCGGAACTCGGGATTGTGATGGAGGTCGAACAAGGTGGGTACCGGGATTCCAGGGGGGAAAGGGGCGGAGCAGCCTAGTTTGGAGGCCCCCGGGATGCACTCGATTCCGCGATAAACCCGACGCATATATGGGGATTGGGGTGGGCGCCCGGATCGGTCCAGCGCCGGAGGGCGGGAAGGGTCTGCCCCGATCCGATGCTCGTCAGGGCATGGGGAATGGGGTGGAACCCCTGAATGCCGGTCGTGGATCCGGCGCGGCCCCCGGGAATCTGCCTCGAGCACGGAGGGTTTGCGTGGCCCCCTGTTCTCTATCTGAGCACGCCATTTGGGGAATCCATGGCCAGGGGAATGCAGTTTTAAGCCTGGGTCAGCCGTTGGACGATGAATTGGGAGTCCGTACCCGGATTGACCCCCATGATTCCCTTCTTCTCCAAATATGCCTCAGACCACGCCGGCGACGCGATCGCTGCCGAGGCCGGCCTCGTGTACCGCCCTCTCTCCGAGCTGAAAGGGATGTTGGCACGCTCGCGCAATGTGCACTTCTTTGCCTGGGGCTTGGG
>JARGOW010000541.1:2901-3122 GCA_029212955.1 Planctomycetota bacterium
GTGTTTTGCACGGCATGGGCCAGGCCTCGGACTTGCGTGCCTCGGTGACTTTGGCTGGGATCGGCGGCTTCATGAGCGCCGTATTTTATGCGGTGGCAGGACTGGGAGCTGGTTTGCGAACGGGTTGGGGTCGCTTCGTTTGCATCGGCATCTCGGCGGTGTTGATCGCCCAGGTCGCTTGGTACATCTCGAGCCCCAGCCACTGGCATTGGAATTTGACC
>JARGOW010000542.1 GCA_029212955.1 Planctomycetota bacterium
GGGGATAGAGCGGCGCACGGCGCGGGTTGTGGTCATGGGGCTCGGCACCGTGGGCTTGCCCTTGGTGCGCTTGCTCTTGGATGCGGGTTTCCCCGTGATGGGGGTAGACCCGGCGCCCGGCCTGGTGGATGTACTGCTGCAAGGGCGATCTCCCATGGCGCACTACCCCGACGAGTTCTGCGCGGATATGGCTAGCCACCGGGAACTGACCCTGGTGGAAGAGCTGCCCGCGGAGGGCTTGTCCGCAACGCCCCACGTGGGGGTCATTTGCGTGCCGACTCCCTTGGATGGGCGGGGCAAGCCGGACCTGGGTGCGGTCCGGGCTGCAACGGAAGCCTTGGCCGGCACCCTGGAAGGGCCTTCCCTAGTATCCTTGGAATCCACCACCTATCCAGGAACCACCCGTGGGGTTTTGCTTCCGATCTTGGAAGCCGCAGGCAAGCGCATCACGCCCGAAGGAGAGCGGAACCTCTGGCTCAGCTTTGCACCGGAGCGGGTCAACCCGGGTGCCGTGGATGCGGCTGCCCAGGACGCGCCGCGCCTGGTGGGAGGCCTGGATCCGGAATCCGGTCGGTTGGCCGAGGCATTCTACGGGGCCTTGGGGTTTCAAACCTGCCCCACGGAGACGCCCGAGGTGGCCGAGGCGGCGAAGCTTGTGGAAAACGTGTACCGTGCCGTGAACATTGCATTGGTCAACGAGTTGAAGGTCAGTTTGGGGGCCCAGGGCATCGACATCTGGCAGGTTCTAGATGAGGCTGGAACCAAGCCTTTCGGTTTTCAACGGTTTAACCCGGGACCGGGTGCTGGCGGTTCCTGCATCCCCGTGGATCCGCGTTATTTGGAGTACAGCGCAAGGCGCGCGGGCAGTCCGGTTCACCTGGTGGAACTCGCGGGGAAGATTGACGCCTCCATGGCGGAGCACGTGGTCCAGGTTTGCGGTCAAGCCCTCGCGTCGAAGGGGAAGTCCGTGCACGGCAGCGGAATCTTGCTCTTGGGTGTGGCTTACAAGGCGGGGGTGGACATCATCACCGAGAGCCCGGCCCTTCGAATCGCAGGGGGGTTGGCCCAACTCGGCGCCCAAGTGGCCTACCACGATCCCCACGTGCCCGGGCCCTTGCATGGCATGGGGTTGGTGAATCCCACGAGCGTGGATTGGAGCCCGGAGTTGTTCGAGCAATTCGATCTATTCGTGCTGATCACCGATCACCCGGAATTGGCCTACCCGCAAATCGCCGCGGGCGCACCACTGATTGTGGACTCCCGCGGCCACGGGACCCTGCGGGGAGCCGGATCCCGCTACTTTCCTGCATAGATTCCCGACTGCCCCAGAAATTCAATATCGGTCGATTGGATGGGGAGAGGGGCTGGATTAGGATCGGGGCCACGCCGTAAGAGGGGTCCCGATGCCTGGGACCCAGGGCGCATCGATCCCATGGATTCTAATTCAAACAAACGCCTCATCGATTACGCCGCCAGCTCGGGTTGAGCTGCCAAGTTGCCGCAAGGGCAGCTCTCGCAGGTTCTGCGAGAAGTAGGTGTGGCGGAGAGACACGACCTTTTGGTCGGTCCCCAAACCATGGACGACGCGGGCGTGGTGCGCTTGGGTTCTGCCGGGGCGGAGGGAATGTGTCTGGTGCAAACGGTGGATTACTTCCCGCCGGTAGTCGATGACCCGTACCTATACGGTGCGGTCGCGGCGGCCAACTCCCTTTCCGATGTGTATGCCATGGGCGGCCAACCCCTGTCTGCACTCAACCTGGCGGGCTTCCCCCCCGGGTTCTCCGATGAGTGGATGATGGAAATCTTCCGGGGTGGGTTCGACAAGGTCCGCGAGGCCGGAGCCGTTCTGGCCGGTGGGCACACCGTGCGTTCCCAGGAACCCCAGTTCGGATTTTCGGTCACCGGATTGGTGCATGAAAACGATGTGATCGACAACGAGGGCGCCAAGGCCGGCGACGTCTTGTACCTGACCAAACCCCTGGGGATGGGGCCGATCACTGCGGCCAATCGCAAGGGCGTGCTGTCCGCGGAGGATCTGGCGCTAGCGGGCAAGGTGATGGCCACCCTCAACCGTGACGCGGCCAAGGCCATGGTCGCCGCCGGCGCCCATGCTGCCACGGACATCACGGGCTTTGGTCTGGTGGGGCACTCCTTCAATATTGCCAAGGCGAGCGATGTGACCTTGCGTTTCGATACCCAGGCGTTGCCCTTGTTCCCCGGAGCCTTGGAGCTCGCCAAGCAGGGCGTGCTTTCCGGCGGATGCGCCCGGGGGCGCGATGCGGTCGGAGAACATGTGGCCACCGCCAGCGATGTGAACGCCTCCTTGGCGGACATCCTGTTCGACGCGGAAACCTCTGGCGGACTCTTGATTTCAATTCCGGAGAGCGCAGAGGCCCGACTTCAGGATGAGTTGGCTAAACTGGACGTGATGGTGGAGCGCGTGGGGCATGTGACCCCTGCGGGATCCCATCGAATCCATCTGGACTGATCCCACCGAATCGGAACCCACCGCCATGCGCAACCTTCTACTCATGTTGTCCCTTCTGGCGGTTGCCTGCTCCACCCCACCTGAATCCAGGGATGGGGGCCGGCCCCACTGGGCTCCGCCCGTGGGCGCCGAGGTTGTGATGCAGGCCGAGGCCAAGTTTGGAGGTTGTGCGGCGGGGGATCTGGACGGAGTGCCCGGCGACGAAATCGTTGCCGTATGTGGAGATGGCTCGGTTTGGGGGGGGCGGTACGAAGACGGAGGCTGGCAGGCGGGCGTAATCGAAGTCCTTCCCGGAGAAGCCATTGGAGTGGCGACCTTGCCTGGATTGATCGGGCAAACCGGGTTTGTCACGGTGGGCAAGCTGGAAGGGGATGAGGATTCCCCCGGGGAAGGGGTCGCCTACCTATTCAGCCGCTCCACCGAGGCGACCGGATCGTGGCTCAAGGGTTGGAAGCGTGAGGTCCTCTTGCAAGACAGTGCACTCTTGCACGCGGTCTCGGCCGATGGGAACGCCATTTACCTGGCAGGCTACGCCCAAGGGGTGCATCGATTTTCGCCCACGCCAGACGGGTTGAAACACCAGGTGATCGCCACCCTGCCCGGTCGGGCCAAGGGCATGGCCCTGGGATA
>JARGOW010000543.1 GCA_029212955.1 Planctomycetota bacterium
CATGGTCTCGGAGATCTCGCCCATGTATTGGCGTACCACCGGGTCCTCGTCGGTCACGTAGGCCGCGCAGATCTCGGCGTTGTCGAACATGTCGTTCCAGGAGAGCATCTCCTCGGCGTGCAAGCTCGTGTACTCGATCTCGTTGACGCCGCGGAATTCGAATTCGCGCACCTCGATTTTTTCGTGCTGCTCCTCACCGTCATTCCAGCTCATCTTGAACTCGATGGAGGAGGGGGTGCGTGAGCGGAGGCGGGTGACCTTGGTGGGCAGCTTGGGGTAGAAGTTGCCCACGCGGGTCTGGCCGGGCAGCAGCTCGTCGATGGTGCGCGGGGTGCTCCAATCCAGGTAATCGGGAATGCGGTAGGAGATGGCCACGTCCTCGATGGTCGATTCACCATCGTTCTCCATGACCATGCGGGCCAGCCAATACTTTCCATCGGCGGCACTGCTGTTGCCGTAGGCTTTGTAGGCCACGGTCATGACGGTGGGCTTGACAGCCAGTTGATAGTCGAGCTTGCCCGGAGCATCGCCCGAGAAGAAAGAGAACAGCAGCGAAGCCGCAGAGAAGCCAAGGGCCGCAAGGCCAGCCAAACGTTTTTGAGGGGAGGTAAACATGGGATCGTGGGGGTGAAGGCAGGCGGGTGGTAAAGCCACCGGCCGGTACACAAACCCATGCGCCAACCCCCCCCAGCAGGTGCCACGCAATCCCAAAATTCCCTCCTAAAACCGCCCTCACGAACCAATAAGTGGCTATTTGCCCTCCAGGAGTACCACCCCCATCCTTCCAAGTCCCTGAACCAAGCCCACTAGGCCTGCCCATCAGCAAATTTGGAGACAGCTTCATGCGCACCTTGCTGGTGTCTTCCGCCACGCGAATCATGGGCCCGATGGGACCAGACTGCGACTTGAGGCAATACGGCATGCGAATAGCCGGCCGCGGAGGGCAACAATCCAAAGCCAAGGCCAGAATCGCCGTGGCGAGGAAACTCGCCGTACTCTTGCACTCACTACTGGCCAAGGGGGAGGTCTATGAGCCGACGCGGAATACGGTAGCGCCCGCAGCCTAAGCAGCCTCCTCACGAACAACAAAGAGCAACCATTCCCCGTAAACCCGCCCGGTCCTGGTAACTGCGAACCGAGTCCTAGGACCGATTTTTGGATCCTGCAAGTGCGATAGCAGCGCCGACCGGACGGACCTCATAAAGCACCGGGCAAATCAGGCCTTAGAGCCACAACCCTGAGTGCGGACAGACGCGTGCGGGAACCGGGAAATGGACCCTCTCTACAACACCAGGTTTCGGGCTCGGCAGCCCTCCTGACAATCAGAAAACGAAAATCACCTCTTGACGAAAGGGGCCTTCTCACAGACGACTCGGTATCACCCGCTATCCCGACCCCACCCGATTCCAAGTGCAGCGGGCCTTTCAGGATCTTGAGCGGATGTCAGATTATTGGGGTGCTACCAGTTGACGAGGACGCCATTGCTCGTGGATGAGCCACCACCACTTTCGCGGTGCCAAAGCTGAAAGCCCCAACTTTGCCCGACCGTCAGGGTCCCCAAACCACTGGGCAATTGCTCGGGAACGGGATAAGCATACCGCCACCAATAGGGGGGCTGGGCCAATATCAAATTGTGCCCAGCAAGGCTCCACCAGTACCCGTTTGCGTTGAATACACCGATTGAATTCGTTCTCGTTCCGCCAACATTGTAGCGGGCGATGTTGCCGCCAATGCATATGGGCTGGGCTCCCATGGGCAGGCCAAGCTGCTGCACCTGATCCCCGGCTACTAGGTATCCGAACTGATTAGGGGGGCCGGATTGGGCGAAAGCGAATAGCACCGCATCGGTGTGAGGTCCGAGGCGGTCCTCGACGATAACGAGTTCCGTCGAAGACCCCGTCGAGTTTGGAATTGCGGGATCGCAGAATGTTTGCAGCGACTGCAAGATAGGATGGGTCGCGATGTGAAGGTCGTACGTGCTGCAGTTAGCTACCCCGGCAACATTTGGAATGTCGACCCTGATAAATGCCCGACGCGAAACGTTTGCGCCCGGCGCATGGGCCGCGACTTGCCCCGAAAGTTCCGTGCTGACAATTTGCCCTTGGAAGTCATAAAGGGACACTCGCACATCGGAAGCGGAGGTGTTGGCCTTTACTCGCAACTCTTCTCCCGCAGGGATCAAGACCTGGTAGAAGTCCGGGTCATCGAAGCGAACGGCCAAATTCGGATGGACTCCCTCGACCATGACAGTGGCATTGGCGATGGAGTCGTTCTCCTCGAGCCCATCGTCGACAAAGTCGGAAGCGCTGCAAATCATCTTTTCGATATGGAGCATCCGTTGTAATCCGTTGGAGTCAGTCGTCACTTCAATTAGGAAGTCGTCACCCCCAGTAATACCCCCCAGGATTATGGGGGCGTCAGAGAAGACGCTACAGGCGATTACATGCTGTCTAGCTGTGGCGCAATCGAGCGAGCTCGATATGGCGAAGCTGCTCCCTCCAAACCCGGACGTGTAGACCGTGTAGTTTCCGCTTGACAGGGGCTCCCATTTCCAGAAACGAGCTGTGTCATCAAAGCCGCCACAACCCAGCACAGTCCACTGTTGGTTTGGACAGCATTCAGTAAAGAAAGTCCACTGCCCTTGCCCTGAAATCGGTGTCGGCCCATTGCAGCTTATGCCTTGCCCCTGTGCTGGTCCGCTGATCCCAATCAGCCCCGCCAAGATCAGTGCATTTCCAAGTGTCCGGCGCGACAATACCTGCAATGTTTTTTTGAATACATAGGTGAAGGAATTCATGCCCTCAATGTTATGCGCTTACCGAGAAACTGACAAGGCCACCTGTCTATGGGCGGCGCGGCCAATCTTCTTCGCGAAGAGTTGATTGGGCAGGATGCCGAGCCGCACACCTCTCCGCAGTTATGCGAAGGGCAAGTGCCGGCAGCCCCCGGTCCTGCTATTGGATTCATGTCAGGGCATGACAGCTACCTGCCTCGCGAGTGGTTGTCGGTACTTTTTGGGGGCAATGGAGCGCTGGTGTGTGCGACTGGGTATCAGGTGCGGCGAGCCGGTCGCACCCCAACGCAGTGGTT
>JARGOW010000544.1 GCA_029212955.1 Planctomycetota bacterium
ATGACCTTGCTCGGCTTGAAAGCCCTGAGCAAGCGCCTGGTTCCGTAAGCTGCGCCTGCATTCCAGCGCGGGGATTACCCCCCGACTCCGGATTCGCCGGACTCGATCGACAGTGTAATGGCTTGGGTCTTCGGTGCATCCAAATGCAAAACGAGGGCATCCGGATCGGACACCCGCAGCACGAGTCGCACGTGGATTGGCTTGGCTCCTGCGACCAGGGGAGGCAAGGTATTGGAATTCCACTCCACGTGGGGTTCCTCCGAGCCCGGAGACCAGGCGCGCTTGAGACAATGGGCTCCGGTCCACCCCATGGCCACCTGGGAAAGGGAAGCATGTCCCTTGCCCCGATTGCCGACCTGAATGTCTACCAGGTGCAGATCCTGCGATAGCCTCTTCATCGAAAGTACGCGCGCATCCAGAACAGGGCGGGTGGTTTCTATGGCTTGAAAAACGGGGGACCAAGGATCGCCATCGACCAGACCATGGACGGACAGACCCAGACCAACCACGGCGTGGCGACGGAGTGACCCGGCCCGAGCGGGCCCACTCGGAACCCCGCTAGAACCATGGAGCAAAACCAGGGCCACCGCTTCCTGGCAACCGGCCAGGGACCGGGAGAGCGACCGAACCTCGGGCTCGGAAAGCGGAGCGCTCCCCGGATGACCGGGCCCTTCCAACCACGGCAACCAGCCCTCGGGGAAGTTTCGATCCAAACGAACCCCATCGACTCCAGCGCTGGCCACGCTCCCACCCACCCAACCGTCGGGGTCAGGCAAAGGGTACACGATCCACTCGAGAATTTGGCTCGCTTGCTCGTTCTCCAAGTGCTCAGAAATCCCACGCAAGAGGGTCAAGGCCGAGGGTTTGCCCTGCAAGTCCGGCACCAAACAGACCGCGGGTTGGCCCGTTCGAGCGCGCCCCAATTCCCGGTCCCATGGCAGCAAACGAACGCGGTGAAGCTCCCGCCCCTGACGGCTCTTCCCGTAGCTCTCCAGCAGAATGCGCTCCGGATAGGCCTGCTGCAACCGTTGCAAGGCAGCTTGCAACGACAACATGCTGGGCGCCTTCGTAAGTCGAGCCAAGGCCCGTTCGAATTCAGGCTCCGCGGTCCCCACTTTGCCGGGAACCGACTCGGCCAAATCCGAAGTCGAACCTGCCGCGTGGGATCCCAGGGCCAACCCGACGAGCAACCAAGTGCATCCTAGACCCCTTTTCAAAGTACCAACTCCTTGTGGCCCAATTCCGTTTCACCCAGTCCAAATCGCACATCCATGCGCGCACCCTCCGGTGCGAACAACAACCAACGCACCTCCTGGGTGCGACCACCCGACTCCAAACGCGGAAAGATCTGCTCCCTCGGTCCCGCGATTCGCTCCACGGTCTGGGGGGATTCCATTCTGACCCAGGCCGACCCCTTGACCCCAGACCCGCTCCAACGGCCGAAGACTTGGGGCTGCATGGGAATCGCCCCCACGCACCGCAGCCGTGCGGTGACCGTGCACAATTCCCCCTCTCGCACCACCGACACTTCGCAGAGTTCCAGGTAGGGCAACTGTCCAACGAGCTGCTCCACGAAATCCGGCAAACCCTCCAGGGCCCCGGCCAACTCATCCTCCGGTGGGTTCCAATAGGTCCTTGGCTTCCATCCCCCCACCAAGCATTTTTCCCCGTCCGGGGTCACAACCGGGCGCCATTCGGCAAATCCCATGCCCCCACGCGCTTCATCCAACCAATGGGCCCAGTGGGCACCCCGGCCATCGGGCTCGCGACGAAAGTCCCAGGCCCCGCGCATGCGGTCCCGATCCAAACCCTCAAGATCCACTTCCTTCAAACCCATTCCCCAAGGGGCCACTTCGAAGGCCACGACACCAGGAACGGAATAACACCAATCGACAAACGATCCCCTCTCCTCACCAGCTCGGGCCTGCCAAAGCGATTGCACGGGCGCACCCGGACGCTTCGTAATGTTTTGGAACGCACGGCCCAAGTTCCCGTACAAACCCGCATCGGGCAGGGTTCCCCAGGAGGGCTGCGCGGCGGCTCCAGGGAAGGCCAGCCCCCCATGGTTTCCTTGAAAGGAAACCACCAGGGCGCAGGGCCGCTCCAACACATATCGCATGAGCTCCTGGATCACAGGAGCCTGATCCATTCCCGCCGAGCGCCGTGTTTCCCCCCCGCTCGTGAGCAACGGGAATGCCGCATCCAGATCGACCACACGAGCATCGCCTTGCAATCCGGCGCCCTCCGCCAATCGGTTGTAGCGCGGCGCATCTCCGTCTTGGGCGGCACACAGGAAGCGCGCATCGAGGCTCGGAGTCCAAGCCCCCTGCGGATCCTCCACCAGCATTTCTAAAACCAAACCATCCCCGTCCAGGTCCCTCCCTGATTCCACCCGTCCTCGATCCACCTGCTCCAACCCTTCGGGCGAGGCCCACGGCACCAAGAGGAATGCCAGATCCGGTCGGAGCGTGTCCAGGCCGGACAAAAGCCGGTGACCCGCATGCAGCACCGATTCGCCGCCCGCCACCGAACGACCATCCAATCCGCCAATCAATAGAACCGTGCGTCGTTGGACCAGGGGTCGACGGTTCACATCCCCCGCACCAAACTCGATGGCAGGAACGCCACCAAAGGACTCGACCCAACGCACATTGTCCCCGCCGGTGCTCACCCAACCGGCCAACAGTTCGCGTACCGCCTCTCGACCATGATAGCCCTGGTTGGGCCCGGCAAAGTCCCCGGGCTCTTGCACGACTTGATCCTGGGCTATGGTCTCAAGAGCCCAGGCCCAAGAGGGGCTGAAGCACAATGTGCCCAGTACCAGGGCCCAGCGCATGCGCGGACCAAATTTTCGACTCCCAGCTCCCAGTTCCATATACAGGCCCCCTCGCCCTTTGCAACTTCCTTCCATCCCATCGACGCACTAGCCCCCCTACTCAAGCATCCCGCCCAAATCCAAGTGCAATCCCAAACCGGGATAGAACCGTGGGGAACCAACCGGACCCGCACAAAACGAAAGCAGGGCGCCACAGGGCGCCCTACTTCAATGTCGAAGCACTTCTCCGACCCCCGAGGGTTCCGGTGCCGT
>JARGOW010000545.1 GCA_029212955.1 Planctomycetota bacterium
CCATGGAAACCGGTCTCCGCCCCATGGTCCCTATTCGCCGTCCCAAGTTCAACACTCACACCGGACAACATGCCCCGTCCGGGGCTGGACCCCCGCGCAACCGCTCCCAATCCCCACAATTAGCACCAAAGCACCACCATTTATCCGTGGGCAATCCCCGGCATTTCCAGACCGATCCACCCATCCACGCGAGACAACCACCCCTGTGAATCCGCCACCACCCTGGCCTGGAGTCCATGGGCAGGCCGGGGGCCCGCCTTGGAAAACCCACCTGCCACCAGGAGTTCGAATCCGGGGCCCCCATTGCGGGCCGATCCCGGCCCCTGCAGCGCTCCCACCCAGCTGGGGACCTGGGTCCCCGATACTTCAAAATCGGCCCCGGAACCGTCATTTGTCAAGGCTGGCTGGCGCCTCAGATTTGCATGTTTCACGCCACCTCGACCGGTGATTGAATGCAATTGAAATGACAGCCATTGGAGTATTCGTCCGGGCCGAACCGGGCCAGCTGAATGAAGTGCGAGACCGCCTAGCGTCCATCGAAGGGGTAGAAACCCTGGAGCTGGAAGAACCTGGCGCATTGGGATTGGTCCTAAAGGCGGACGACCTCCGGGCTGCTCACGAGCTCTTGGCAAACCGGGTGGAACAGACCCCCGGCGTGCTTTGCGCATGGCCCGTCCATACCGAAGTGGAAGGGTCGAGGGTCCGCGCCGATCCTCCCCCACCCTAGGAGAACCCCAACACCACCACCGCGATGACAACGCTCAACCGACGAGACTTCGTAACCATTTCCACAGCGACCGCTGCAGCCGCCATGGCGACCCCCGTGGCGAAAGGAGCCGCGGCCGCCAACCCCGAGCCCGAGTGGCACAAGACGGTTTGTCGCTTCTGCGGCACGGGTTGCGGGGTTCAAATTCAAGTCGAAGGCGACCGTCTGCTCGCCCTCCGCGGTGATCGCGAGCATCCCACAACCAAGGGACTGGTCTGCGCAAAAGCACTCTTCCTGCCCAAAATCGTTCAGACCCGGGATCGCCTGCGCCTTCCGATGGTCCGCAAGAACGGCAAATTGGAACGCGTGACTTGGGAAGAGGCCATGGACGTGATCGCCAACAGGTTTGCCGAGTCGATCAAAGAGAAAGGGCCGGACAGCGTGGCCTACTACGGCTCCGGTCAAGCCCTCTCGGAGGAGAGCTACTTCGCCAACCGCCTCTTCAAAGGCGGCATTGGCACCAACAACGTGGAAGGCAATCCGCGCTTGTGCATGGCGAGCGCGGTGGGCGGCTACGTTTCCACCTTTGGCAAGGACGAGCCCATGGGCTCCTACGACGACATCGACCACGCCCGCGTGTTCTTCCTGATCGGATCCAACACCGCCGAGTGCCACCCGGTCATCTTCGACCGCATCCTGGCCCACAAGCAAGCCAACCGCAACGTCATGGTCATCTGCGTGGATCCGCGCACAAGCCCCGTGCAATCCATTGCGGACATCTACCTGAAGCCGAAACCGGGATACGACCTCGCCCTGCTGCACTCCATGGCCCAGGTCATCATCGCCGAGAACCGCCACGACAAGAAGTTCACCGACAAACACGTGCTCTTCAAGAAAATGTCCAACGGCAAACCCGTCACCGTGGGCTTCGATGACTACAAAACTTTCCTCGAGGATTGGACTCCCGAAAAAGCCGAAGCGATCTGTGGGATTCCCGCCGAATCCATCCGTGATGCGGCCCGCGCGTTTGCGATCGGCCCCACGATGTCCTTCTGGACCATGGGCCTCAATCAGCGCGTAAAAGGCGTCTGGGCCAACAACCTGGTTCACAACCTGCACCTTCTCACGGGCCTGATTGGCAAACCCGGCTCCACCCCGTTCTCACTCACAGGCCAACCCAACGCCTGCGGCGGAGTGCGAGACACCGGTTCCTTGTGTCACATTTTGCCCTACGGCCGCATCGTCAAGAATGAAACCCACCGCCGCCAAATGGAGCGCATCTGGGGAGCGGAGCGCGGCAAAATCCAACCCAAACCAGGCAAACACACCATCGCCATGTTCGAGGCCATGGCCGCCGGCGAAATAGACGTGATGCTGTGCTGTACGACCAATCCCGGCCAATCCCTACCGAACCTGAACAAGCATCGGAAAGCCATGGAGCGGGGCTTCATGATCGTCTTGGACTCCTATCCAACCCTTACGACCGAACTCGCCGACGTGGTATTGCCCGCTGCCATGTGGACCGAAAAAGCCGGGGTCTTTGGCATGTCTGAGCGTCGCTACCAATACCAACCGGCCGTGCGTCAAGCCCCCGGCGAAGCGCGTCCGGACCTGGACATCATGATGGACTTGGCCGTGCGCCTCGAAGGCCTCGGCGTCGTGCCCAAGGGCTACACCTCGGGCAAACTCGCCAATGTGGATGACGTCTGGAACGAAATGATGCTCGCTTCTAAGGACACGGCCTACGACTTCAACGGCATGCCCCGTGAGCGACTTAAGAAGGAACGCGGCGTGCGCTGGCCCGCCCCCACCGTGGATCACCCGGGCACATCACGGCGCTACGTGAAGGGCGAAGACCCCTGCTTGGACTCCGGCCCCTACGCGGATTCCAGACTGGAGGACGGGGAGTTGAAGTTCTACGGAGCCAAGGACTTCCGCGCTAACATTTGGCTGCGTCCTGTGCAGGGCCCCGCCGAGCCTGCGGATGCCGAATACCCCTTCATCCTCTCCACCGGCCGGGTTCTAGAGCATTGGCACACGGGAACCATGACTCGCAAAGCCGATGAGCTGCGTCGTGCCCAACCGGAGGCCTTCGTGGAAATCCATCCCAAGGACGCCAAGAAGCTGAACCTGAATTCCGGCGACAAGGTGCGTATCACTTCCCGGCGCGGCGAAGCCCTCATCAAGGCGCGGGTGGTCGACATGCCCCAGGAAGGCATGGTCTTCGTTCCCATGCATTGGGACAACGAAGACGGCCTCATCAACCTGGTGACCATCGACGCGTTTGACCCCGGTTCCAAGCAGCCGGAATACAAGATCTGCGCCGTGAAGCTCGCCAAGGCAGGCGAGGCTTAGTCCCAAACCATGAGGC
>JARGOW010000546.1 GCA_029212955.1 Planctomycetota bacterium
GGCCGCGATCTTCGCCCTCTCCATGGCGTCGCGACCCTCGAGCACGCGCTCGAGGAATTCCATGCCCTGGTAGGTGGGCATGTGGATGGATATGGATTTGGGAGCAGGCATAGGAGCGGTTCCCCCCGGCCGGGGCAGGGGGTTGGGGCATAAGTAGACCCCACCGAAGGCCCCCTGGCAATCGAAGAAGGCAGACTCATCGCCAGCCGGGATTGATTCAGATTCGGGATCTCAATTCGTGACCCCAATTGACTCCCTCCGTGTCACGGTGAGTCAACAAACCTCCCATCCGGATTCATGGGTTGGACGGCCCTGGATTCAGGACCGATCCGCTGGCACGCGTCTCTTGGGCCGGCCCAAGGCTACCTATCTTTATGGGTAGCCAAATCAGCGCCGACTGCCCCGCCACTGCCCCAACACCTGCCCCACCCTCAAGAACGGCGCGCGAAGGGCCTGGCTCCACGCCCCGTCCCGCTGCCGGAGGAATCGCCAATCCTCTCGCAACTCAAACGCCACCCCCTTTAGAACGCTCAAAAAATGGGGTCTCGCCACCCAGCCGTGGACCTCGCGCATGAACCGAGCGTCCTGCTCATAGCGCTTGAATGCGCTTCGGGGACCGTACCGATGGGCGTGTAGCACCTCTGCCTCCGCCACATACATGAGCTCCAAGCCGGCGCCTAGCACCCGGGCCGCCCAGGCGGAATCCTCCCCGAAGGCAACCTCGGGAAAGGGAAACCGTTCCAGGCTCTCCCGGGACATGGCGCTGGCCACGTTGTTGAAGCGCGTGCGCAGCATGCGGTCCAAGGGGCTCAGGTCCGCCAGGCATTCTCCCGGCCCGAGCTTCACCCGCCGGGACGTGGGATCGGATTCCCCCGACGAGAGCAAACTGCGCGCCGTCAGTGCATCGTCGGTGGGATGGGGCAGATTGCGCGCCCATGTGCCGGTGATCCCCATCGTTTGCAGGGGCGCGGTGAGTGTCTCCACAAATTGCGTTCCCACGGGAAGGGCATCCTGACTCAGGAATACCAGGAATTCACCGCGGGCCATGGACCCCAGTCGGTTGCGCGCGGATCCGTGCTGGAATTCGGAGCGCGGGATGCTTTCGTAGCGCACGTCGAATTCTTGGAGCCGCTCCCGGGTGCTATCGTCGCTTTCCGAATCCAAGGCCACAATCTCAAATCCCCCCACCACCCGCTGGGCCTTGAGGGCCGGGAGCAGGCGAGCGAGATCCTTTTCTCCGTTCATGGTCGGGATCAGGATGGAGACGCGCGGAACTTGCATGCCGGAAGTCTACAAGATGGCCCGTCTGCCCGTACAACAAACGGTCGCGCTCCCATTAGCGGTCCTAAAAACTACCCATCCGGCGAAGTCCATGGCCCTTCCTCCCATTCGGCGGGGTTGTGGTCCGCCCTATTCCCGGAAGCTCTTGAGAACCAGGCGTCCCAACTCTGCCGGCCATTCCTCCCCGGGGGCGATGGAACAAAACTGCTGGGTCAGATCCATGGTGCGAAACACCTCGGAGCAACGCTCACAGAACACTCCGGGTGGGAAATCAAATGTGAGGCCCAGATCCAAACTGGTTTGCTTGGCCTCGAGCAGGTCCAAGCAAATGGCTTTCTCCAGGTTGAAGGGAGGAACCTCGCGCACGGGCAGGTTCTCTACCAGGGCCTGTCGCAACTTGAGCCGGGCCCGGTGCAAACGAGTTTTGACCGTGGCTTCAGGGATTTGCAAGATGCCCCCAATGTCGGCCAGGGAAAGCCCCACAATCTCGCGCAACACAATGGGCATGCGGAAGGACTCGGGAAGATCCGCAATGGCCTGTTGAACCGCCATGCGCCCCTCGGCACGCACCTGGTCGGACAGCGGGTCCCCATCGGGGCCCGGAACGGTCGCCATGCGTAGCTCCCCCTTGGGCAGCAAGTCGTCCAAGGAATCCAGGTCATCGGGCTCCCCCACCTTCTTGCGTTGCATTTTCATGCACGCCCTCGAAGCGATGGTATACAACCAAGTGCTGACCTTGGAATCCCCTCGAAACTGATCCCAGGTACGGAAAGCCGTGAGGAACACCTCCTGAACCAGATCCTCCGCGTCCTCCCGGCTGGGGCAGAAACGGCGGGCTAGGGCATGCAACCTGGGCCCCTCCTGCTCTACCAATTGGGGTAGGGCCTGCGCGCGGGGTTCGCTCCCCGTCAACTGGGGCTTGGGGTCCGAGTTTGCGTGCGACATGCTTGCCTAGGAGCAGCCGCCCCCGCAGCAGCCGCTGGCTCCTTGACCGCTACCAGGTCCGGCTTCGGTCAAGAACTCCGCGCCAGGAACAGGTCCCAACTCATCGGCCAGCTCGCAGACCTTTTGGTAATAGGCCTCCTTTTCCATTCCCGTCAGCAAGGCTCCGAACATTTCCGCTTCCCGATGGGTCGCCACGTCCAGATAGTTGATCGAAGGAATGTGGTAGGCGACCAGGTACTGCAGGTCCTCCCATCGATCCTTGAAATGCGGATGGATCACCAGAACAAAACCATCGCTGGCCTGGTCCCCGCGCGGTTCCGCGTGGGCGAACTCTCCAGGGATTAGGAATTCCGTGTCAAAAAGGATCGCAGTGGGAAAGCGCACTACCTCCGGGTCGGCCATCAAACGTCGAATGGCTCCCTCGTTGGTTAGATCGGGGTGGGCTTTTCGAGCTTTGAAAGCGCGTTCCGCCAGATGACCTTGCAGGGCCTCGTAGCCGTCCTGCTCGGTGAGATTGAGTTGTTCACGCATGGGAACTTGTCCGGTATGAAACAGAGGGACCGGCCTACCCTAGTGGATAGGCCGGTCCCGTGAAAGGAGATCACTTGTAGCGATTCTTGAAATCCTCTGCAGCCTTCTTACGGGCTGCGGCTTCAGCGGCATCCATCTCGCCGTTGAACCACTTGTGATCGTCGTGGGCCAGGGTCTCATCAAGCAGCTTTTGGAGGGCTGCAGCGGCTTCGACCTTTTTAGGGTCCTCGGACCTCTCACCCTTCTCAATCAGGTGCTCCAACTCGGGAACCATCTTGATATAGAAGTGCTGAGCGATCTCATAGGTGCCGTGCCAGT
>JARGOW010000547.1:0-1301 GCA_029212955.1 Planctomycetota bacterium
AGGGCACCGCTCGATGGACCGAAGGTGGCTAGGCCGGAGGCTTTCCTATCCGGCCAAGCGCCACTGGGCTTGTCGCGAAAGTCCCCCGGAAAAAGGGCGCCCCGGCACGGATGCCGGGACGCCCTTCGCTTCCGATAGATAGGATTACAGGAAGAAGATGCTGACAGCGTTGCTGAAGTTGCTGTTGCCACCGTTCTCGCGGAACCAGGACTGGAAGTTCCAGGTCATGCCAGAGGTGATGGACGTGGTATAGGGAGCTGCCGAAGTCGGCATGTTTTGCAGATCCAGGTCATAGGAGATGGCTCCAATAGTTCCGGACAGCTGAAGCGAATTGGCGATGCGACCGAAGTTGCCTCCACCCACGCACAGGTTGCCCTGACTTCCGCCCGGGTTCAAAACGAGCACTTGGGCCGGGCCTCCAACGAACATGGAGAACTGGTTCTCGGGCAGGTTGACCGCGTGCAGGGTCAGGTCATTGGCCGAGGCGATGATCGAACCCGTTGCGGAGATCGAAGCCGAGAAACCGGTGGTGTTGTCGGCTGCGTCGTTGCAGTAGGTGTATCCCATTTCCGCGGGGAAGGGATCGCTGAACTTGGGGTCGTTCAGCATGGTGGTGTCCGTCAAGGTGTCGAAGAACGCGATCAATGCGTTGATTTCACCCTGGGTCATGTTGAAACGAACCGGCTGTCCGCCACCCGGACCGGGAGCGCGCAGAACGGGATCCAGGTTGGCATGGTTTTGAATGCCGGTGCTGTAAAACTGCAACGTTTCCTGCAGGGTGGCGAAGCGTCCATCGTGCATGTAAGGAGCCGTCACCGAAATGTTCCGGAGCGAGGGGACCTTGAACTTGCCGCGGTCGGCAGGGTTACCCGTGGTGTGGAATACACCCTGATCGACTTCTGCGTTGCTGATGACACCGTTGTTCGTCGCGCCCGCGGGGCGGTTGATTTGGGCCTCACCAGCATGGCAAACGGCACAGTTGAATCCACCTGCTTGGGGCGGAGCAAAGAACAGGTTCTTGCCCTGGTTCTCCTGGGCCGTGAAGTTCGGGAAGTTCTGGCCAGGGTTGGCCACCATGGCGCGACCCTGGTCGAAGCGGCTTTGGTAAGTCGTCAGGGAACGCACGAACTGGGCCAAAGCGCGTGAGGTGCGTTGGGTCGTCACGGTCGCATCACCGAAGGCCTCGGTGAAGAGGGGCTCGTAGAAGTCCCGCTGCTCGATGCGCTCGACCACCTGGGGCAGGGTCATGCCCATTTCCACCGAGTCCTGGAGCGGCATGAGGACCTGGTCCTCGAGGGTCG
>JARGOW010000547.1:1311-3065 GCA_029212955.1 Planctomycetota bacterium
TCATCCCAGAAGAAGTGGCCGGGGGTGTAGTAGCGTGCGTTGCTCAAACCCATCGAGTGGCGACCGGTCTGGCCACCATCGAATCCGGTGCTGAGCACCGAGGAATCGGAGAAGCCGTCGGCCTGGTTGTGGCAGGACGAGCAGGAGACCGTGTGGTTCAAGCTCAGGGAGGGGTCATAAAAGAGGACCCGGCCCAGGGCTGCGCCCGCATCGGTGATGGGGTTGAACCCGGGGGTGTTGTCCTGGGCCACCACCGAGGGAATCCCCGGAGGACCGTTTTGGAAAAAATGCCCAGGAAGGGTCACCGAACTGTAGTTGTCCAGGGTGGTGGGCATGACCGGATCGGGGCCCTGGGCGTATGCGCTGCTGGCCAGGATGGCGCCAGCGAGGAGGAGGACGGTGTTTTTCATGGTGTTGCAGGTCTTGCGGGCCTTGGGAGACAGCAGCAAAACAAGACTATCTCTAAGAGGTTCCGCTCAGACTGACATTTCTCATACGAAAGGCCTGACAGCCCGGGCCGAACCCATATGGAGACACCCGTGGCCGAAGCTGATTCATCGGCCCCCGCCTATTGAGACCGAATCTCAGCTCCCCGGGCGCGCCGCCCAACCCGGAACGAATGGGGCCCGGGCCCCCGCCTGCAAGCGGGGCGCCCGGGCCCGGAATATGATTGGATTCGATCAGTCCTCAAGGGCTTCCTCGGCGGCTTTCTTGAGTCGGTCCTCATACATGTGGAGCGGATCTCCAGCCAGACTTTGGTCCCCTACCAATTCCTTGGTGTAGTCCCGCCAGGCATTGCGATCCAAACCCGTGCGGTCTCCGTCACCAGCCTTGGTCACCGCATCGTGGCACTTGCGCAGCCAGTTTTGCCCCATCAAACCATCCTCATTGATGATGTAGTAATAGGTCATCCAGCCCTTTGCCATGTGAAGCTCGTTGAGCTTGTTCAGGGGCACGATCGCGCAGGCTTCCAAGGTTGGAGCGCGCAGGGAGAGCTTGAAGAAGCGTTCCTGGAAGGAATCGCCGAGCAGGACCTTGGTCTTGCCTTCTCCCAATTCCTGTTTCTCGTACTTGCCAACATGCTTGTTACTGCAGCTCACATTGTCCCTACCAAGTTTTTCGAAGGACAGGTAACGCGCCACGCTCTCACGAATCACAGGCAATGCGGGGTGCACGCTGCGCGCGTCCGAATGGTTGTAGTGCAAGGAAGCCAAACTGTGGCCCAGCTGGTGCACCACCAAGCCTTTCATGCTCCCCGGCCTGTTCTTGCTGTAGCTCAGGAACAGGGGTTCCTCACGGCTCCCTTGCAGGGTGAGCCCGGTGCTCATCGATTCGAAGAAGCTATCGTCGTTCAAGGATCGACTGTAATGCTCTTCGAAGAGATCCTTGTGCATGGTCGTGTCGTCCGGCCCCATGAAGAACTCTTGGAAAACGAACGGGGGAATGATCGGTAGATCGCCTTCCTGCTCGGCGACGAACCCCGGATAGGGGTCGATCGCAACGGATCGGAAGAGTTCGATCGCTTGCTCACCCAACAATGCCAATTCCTTGGCGCGGTCGTCCGTGAGGCCACCTTCTCCGGCCAGATAAACGATTCGAATGTGCTTGCTTTCAATCTGGCGGAATTTGCGGTTGCCGGGAGCGTCAAGCTCCACCTCTTCCACCTTGGCATTCTTGACCGAATCCTTGAATTCCTGCTGTCGATCGGCCTTTTCCTTGGCTTCGATCTTCTTGACGGCCTTGTTGAACTCGGC
>JARGOW010000004.1:0-1250 GCA_029212955.1 Planctomycetota bacterium
CCTTGCGGTGCAAGCCGCGAGTCTCTGGGTGCTTCAGGGTGCGCAAGCCGGTGATCAACGGAAACAGATACGAAGCGGTGGCAATGCGCGCCGTAGCCATGTGAATCGGTGTAATGACCCCAGCCGACTCCAGGTCGTAGTGGGGTCCCACAAGAAGTGCGTACCGAATCGCCATGGCCAGCGAGACCACGGTCAGCACGACCAGCCGCAGATGCAACCGGCGCTTGGCCTTGAAACCCGTCCAAGCCACCCCGGACAGGAGCATCACGGTAAGGACCAAGAATCCCAGGAATCCGACTTCGGCACCAACCATCACGTATTAGCCCCAGAGACCGTCCATTTCGCCCACGGGCTCGCGGCTCATTAGATCCAAGACGGCTTCGCGCGGATCTTTCCCTTCGAAAAGCACGGCGTGCACCTGCTTGGCGATGGGCATGGAAATTCCAGCGAGTTCGGACTCCGGTCCAAAGAGCGCTTTCGTGGTCCAAACGCCTTCGGCCACCATGTTCATCTCACCCAGGATTTGCTCCAAGGTGCGGCCGCGCCCGAGGGCTTCCCCCACCGACCGGTTGCGTGAGTGCTTGGAGAAGCACGTGGTGGCCAGGTCGCCGATTCCGGCCAAGCCAAAGAAGGTTTCCGGGCGCGCGCCGTGGGCTTTGCCGTAGCGCGCCATTTCGACCACACCTCGGGTGACCAACGCGCTTTTGGCATTGTCGCCCAATTCCAAGCCATCGCAGATGCCCGCGGCCAGGGCGATCACATTTTTGAGCGCTGCGGCCAGTTCGGCCCCCATGGCGTCGGCGTGGGTGTAGACCCGGAAGCTGTCCGAATTGAATGCGGCTTGCACCTGCTGGGCGAAGGCCAGGTCCTTGCAGCCCGCGACCAGAGTGGCGGGCAAGCCCCGGGCCACCTCTTCGGCGTGGCTCGGCCCGGTTAGCACGCAGAGGCGCCGCTCGCCGAGCACTTCCTCCAAAATGCCCGAGGGGGACTTCAAGGTCTCAACCTCGATGCCCTTGCTAGCTGAAACCATGGGCAGGTCCCCGGGAATGGCCTCCTCGAAACGCCTCGCCGTCTCCCGCAGGTATTGGGTCGGAATCACACTGACCAGGAAGTCTGCGCCCTGGACCGCCTCGAAGGGGTCCGCGGTGAGCTCGAGGGACTCGGGCAGATCCACGCCGGGTAGATAGGCCTCGTTGCGTCGCTCCTTACGCAGTACTTCACAGGTTTCCGCGAAGGCGCTCCATAGGATC
>JARGOW010000004.1:1260-4933 GCA_029212955.1 Planctomycetota bacterium
GTGCTGACCCCATTGCGTGCCAACACCATGGCCAAGGTCGTGCCCCAGCTTCCATCGCCGAGAACGGCTACGCGAGTGTTTGAATCAGCCACGATCGTGGTCTCCCTTTTCCGAAGTGTTGTTTGCGAGGTCGAGCTTTCCCTGCCCGATCTTGGATTCCGTGCCCGCCATAAGCCGTTTCATGTTTTCCCTATGGCGTACCAGGATCAAGGTGGCCAAGGCGGCACACCCCAGAATGAATGGCAAGCCCGGACTCCCCATGCGCACGTAGGCGGCCACGGGGAAGGTGATCCCCATCAGGATGGAGGCAACGCTCACATAGCGGCTGGTAAACAGAACCACCAACCAAACGACGCCACCGGCCAGGAACACAATAGGGTCCATGGCGATGATCGCACCGCTGGCCGTAGCCACGCCCTTGCCGCCCTTGAACTTCAGGTACACGGGGAAGCAGTGGCCGATGACGGCCAGGGCTCCGCAAAGGACTTGCACGGTGAGCTGATCCTCGCTGCCGCCCCAGGGTGCAAAAAAGTATGCGGCCACAAACCCCTTGCCCCAGTCGAGCAGGAAAGCGGTGAGCCCCAGGGGCTTGCCCATGGCGCGCATGGCATTGGTGGCGCCGATGTTGCCACTGCCCACGGTGCGCAGATCGATTCCCTTAAACATCTTGGCCATGACCAGGCCAAAGGGAACCGCCCCCAACAGGTAGGAGGCCACCAGGGCACCGGCCAAACCGGAGCCTAGAATCATTGCTAAGGGAAACGTCATGGTTGGGATCCCATGATGACGATTGATGGGTCCAGCTCGAAGGGAAAATCTGGATCTAGGCGCTCCACGGCGAAGGCTCCGCTCCTGATATCCGAGACAGGGCCCATCCCTGGATCCCCCACCCGGAGAAAGCCCTGGTGCCAGCGGGCCAAACCGTTCCAAACCCGGGGCACGAAAAAACGGCCTATGCGGCCGTCGTTCTTGGGGTGCCCCATCGGCTTCCACCCGAAGGGGAAGAAAATGGAGCGGCTGAACGGATTTGAACCGTCGACATCAACCTTGGCAAGGTTGCGCTCTACCACTGAGCTACAGCCGCCCGCTTGGGGAGCAGAAGAATACCGCGAGAATGCCGGATGGCAAGCCCTGATTACTTCCCTTTTGAAATTTCTTCGCTGACCCAGTCCCCGGCCCGGATCGCAGCCCTGGCCAGGGTGTCGCCCCGCCCCAAGCCCGCGGCCAAGTGACTCGCAAAGCGACATCCGGTTCCGCGGATCGAATCCCTCCCGCCCGGGGTCCAAACCCGGGGGCGGCGCAGGCCCTGGGGCTCCATCCCAGCTTCGCACAGCCAATCGCACAGGCCCTCTCCCCCCCCGTGCCCGTCTTTGACGATCACGGCCCGCAGGCCCAACTCCAAGAGCTCCGCGGCGGCCTCCAACCGGGAATCCCGATCCTCCAGCAGAAGGGCCTCGGGCCGACCCGAGAGCACGGCCAACTCGGGCAGGTTGGGCGTCAGGACCAGGGGCCGCCGGCACAAATCGAGCAAGGCGGGAAGGTCTGCCGGCCCCATGAATTCGAATCCGCTGGACGAGGCCAACACGGGGTCCAAGACCACGGGCAAACCCACGTGGATTTCCAGCAACCAAGCCACCCGTCCCTGGGCGGATTCCAAGGCGTCGCGGCCTGGTAGCAATCCAAACTTTAAGCCGACGGGCATTTGAATGGACGCCCGCAGCTCGCATTCGGCGCTCCAGTCCGAACCGGGGCGGGCCCCCAGTTGGCGCACCTCCCGGTCGTCCTGGTCCGTTTGCGCGGTCACGAAGGTTTCGCAACGCAAACCTGCGGCTTCGATGGCGATGCGATCCACATGCAAACCCGCGCCCCCCGACGGATCCACGCCACCCACGGCCATGACCCAAGCTTCGGCCAAATCGACTACTCCGTCAGCAAGCGCCCTTCGGGCGGAATGCCGTCTTCCAATTCGGCTCCAATGACCTCGAGTGCACTGGCGCGCAGCATGCGCTCGGCACTTCGGATCGTGCTCTCTTTGTCATCTTCGAGCTTGATGCGACCGCCGGCGATGTGTCCGTGCCCGCCGAAGGAGCCCGTTCCGTCAAGGACACGACGCATGAGCGGGTAGGCCTTGCCAAAGGCGTAATCCGTGCGCAGGGAAAGAATGTATTCATCCCCGAACGCAGCGCCAGCCAAGACCCAAGAGCAGCCTTTCATGCGCAGGAAGAAGTCCGCCATCTCCGCAACGGATTCGGGGTTGTCCACCTTACCCATCAAGGCCAAGACCAGGGGTCCATGCTGGCGGGCCACGGTGAGCGCACCGGCCAATTCCACGTAGTAATGGCGGGGCAGCTGGGGATTGTTGATCTGCGCGATCTTTTCGCGGTCGGCCAGGTGGAAGGTGGCATGGTACGCCTCCTCATCCAAATCGCCCGAGTTGCGCGAAAGGTCCGCGGTGTCGTAGCGGATTCCGCAAAACAAAGCACCGGCGGTTTTGGGATCGATGGTGACCTTGCTCTCGCGCAGGTATTCGTAAATGACAGAGCATGTGGCGCCCTGGTTCAATCGCACATCCCGGTGGGCCACGAACCGCGGCTCTTCGTCAGGACGGTTGGGCGGAACGTGGTGATCGAAGAGTGCGATCAGGTTGCAATCCTCGGGGACGACCGTGTGGCCGAATTCCGGCTGGGTATCCACCAGGAGTACTCCAGCGTATTGGGTGCAATCGATCCCTTCGAAGTCCTCCAACTCCAAACCCAAGTGCTTCACCATGGCCTGATTCTCGGCCCGGTGGATCTGACCCAAGGTCGCCACAGTGACCTGCAACCCGAACTCCTCGGTGAGCAGGCAACGGATGCCTTCGCACGCGCCCAGGGCGTCGGGGTCGGGTCCGCGGTGCGTCAACACCAGGAACTGCTCGCGCAATTCTTCGGTCGCTTGTTCCTTGGCAGCGAGCACCACCTTGCGCAAATGCTCATGCGGGGCCATGCCTTCGAAGGGCTCGGCCTTCGCTTGCGAAGGGGCGTCTTGGTGCGGTTCGTCGGCCGGAGTAGGCATGGGCGAATCCGCTTGGCGAGTAGAGAAATCCATGGGAAAATGGGTTTGCCCCCTTATCGGTCGTGAAGCTGGAATCCGTAGGTCCTTCTTCACACCCTCCCAATATGGGCCAGGGGCTCGGGCGAAAAGGTACATCGCTGGAGCGCTTTGGGTAGCCCCCAAGCCGTCCCGATCCCGAAAATCGAGCCTAAACCTCTAGCCAGGCCCGGCTTAGAGCTGGAGCCCTGGAAACAAGTCCCAGGGCTCCCCTACAGGCCGTGGCCCATGAGGAATTGAACGGCCGCCAGAACCTCTCCGCGCCCGTGCTTGGAGTGCACTTCGACCACGTGGGGCACATCCGAGGGCACATACTCCCCGACCATCCGGAAATCCACCTCACCCAGGCCGGGCGGCAGGTCCGCTTCCTCACGGGTGGCGTCCTGCAGGTGCACGCCGAGCATGCGGCTGGAATAGGCCTCGAGCCATTTGCCTTGGCCGGGCAATCCCGCCTGGCCCCGCTGCCAAACACGGCTGGTGTCGTGCCAATATCCGACGCCCAAGCCAGCCAGATCATCGAGCACCCATTGCATGGCCTCGAAGTTGAGCAGGTCATTGAAGTGCAAACCCGGCTCCACGGCGA
>JARGOW010000004.1:4975-12515 GCA_029212955.1 Planctomycetota bacterium
TGTTCGATCTGCTTTTGGCCGCGCTTCTGGACCTTGTGTACGAAGTTCACGACCTTCTCTTGAACCAACACCAAGTCATCCAGGCTGGCTTCTTCGAGCTCGATCCCCAAAACCCGGGATTCCGCCTCGAGTTTGGCACTTCCCACCGCACATCCGCGGACCACAACCACGCCGGCGCCCAGGTTTTGGGCCACCCGAATGTGACGGCGGGTGCTGTTGATCGCCATCTCGCGCTCGTCGGCATCGGCGCTGCCCAGCAGGGAACCCGAGTAGGCCTCCCCCTTGGGCTTGAGGGATCCCACCACCACCGATTCCACGGTGACCCCGGCTTCGCGGCGGCAGTCTTCCCACCCCGATAGATCCGAGGGGTAGTCGTTCAACCCCAACTCCAGACGCCGGAAGCCCATGGCAGCCGCGGAAAGCGCCTGGCCGTCGATGGCCTGCAATCGGGGCCCGAAACAGGCGGTTGACAGGGTCAGTTCGTTGGGAATACCGGGCTTGGTCAAGATGTTCTGGGGGCTGGGGGTGGTACGCGCAGGCGGGGATCTTGCCGAGAACCGAAGGATTCGGAGGGGTACGGGGCCCGATTCAGGCCCCATCGAGGGACCGCAACGGATTCCATCCAAGGAAAATGCACATATCGCGCTGGCAAGTCAATTCGCGGGGCCACCTGGGGCCCGGAAATCTGGAGGGAAGTGGCTGAGGGGTCCCCATCCACCCCTCCCCTGGGTCAATCCGACTCCAAATCCAGGTGGGTCAACTCGGGGTGCTCCTCGCGCAGGGCCTTCTCGATGCGGTTGACCTCCTGGGCCACCATCTCGGTCATGCGGGCTCCGAACTCCTTGCAGAAAGGCGTCAGGTCCCCTTTGTATTGGTCTCCCAGAGCTTCCTTGGCCCAGGGCACCAGACTTTCGCCCAGTTTGGCCCCGTCCCAATCCACCTCCGCGCTGAACTTGAAGTTGTCGGCGCCCACCACCAGGCTCTTGGCCCTGGAGACGCTCTCCACGCTTTCCTGGGACTCCAGGAACGCAACGACCTTCTCCTGGGTTTCCACCGGCATGGCCTGCCCGAGGATGAGGGAGCGGTTCCTATATCCCAACCAGATCGCGATGAATCCCATCAGGAAACTGATGATCAGGGTAGCGATGGCATCGGGCATGGGACTGCCGGTCCACTTGGCAAGCCCGATACCCGCGAGGGCGACCAGCACACCCAGGCAAGCCACCCCGTCCTCCAGAACGATCGCGGCCAAGGTCGGATCCGAGGAATTCCTCAAGTACGTGACAACGGGCGTGTCTCCACGCTCCGCATGCACCACGGCCAGGGCCTTGTAGAGCACGAAGCCTTCCACGACCAGACTCAATCCCAGCACCGCAAAGTCCAACCAGCCCGTTTCGGGGACGCTGGGATGCAACAGCATGTGGATGCCGTGGTACATGGTCACGCCACAGCCCAAGACGAAGATTCCCGCTGCGCTCATCAGCGCAAAGAAGAACCTCTCCGCACCAAAGCCGTAGTGGAAGGTCGCATTGGCCGGACGTTCACTGCGGCGGATGCCGATGAACAGCAAGAGTTGATTGCCCGTATCCGCTGCGGAGTGGATGGCCTCGGACAACATGGCGCCCGAACCTGAAAACAGGAACGCCGCCAACTTGGTTACGGACAAGAAGGAGTTTGCGAGAACCGCCATGAAGACGGCTTTGGTGGAATCGGTGCCTGCCATGATTGATGTCCTTAGACGCGAACGTCCCCGGTGACGCCCACCACGTCGGAGTGGCGCTCGAGAATCGGGTCGACTTCGTCTTCAATGAATTCGATCACTTGTTCCGGGGCACGGCCGACGAAGAGGCTGCCATCCAGAATTTCGTGCATGCGGGACGCCACGGCGGAGAAGGCCGGATCCCCCTGGATGCGCTCGGCCAAATCGCTCTCACCGCCCTCCTTGATGGCGGAGGCGGCCGCGTGGCTGTGCACACGAATGCGCTCGTGCAAATCCTGACGATCGCCGCCTGCCTTGACCGCTTCCATCATCACGTTTTCCGTGGCTAGGAAGGGCAATTCCATGTCCAGGTTGCGCTTGACCACCGCGGGGTAGACCACGATGCCGCTGGTCACATCCAGGAACAGGTTCAATACGGCATCGGTGCCCAGGAAGAGCTCCGCCAGGGCCAAACGGCGGTTGGCGGAATCGTCCAAGGTACGCTCCAACCACTGGTTTGCGGCCGTATGGGCGGTGTTTCCCAGGGTCTCCATCACGAAGCGGGACAGGGAGCAGATGCGCTCGGACTTCATAGGGTTGCGCTTCCAGGGCATGGCCGAGGAGCCGATTTGGGACTTGCCGAAGGGCTCTTCGAGTTCGCGGCGGTTGGCCAGGAGACGCAGGTCCGTGGCAAATTTGTGGGCCGACTGGGCGATGCTCGAAAGCACCTGCCCCACCCGAAAATCCAATTGGCGCGGGTAGGTTTGACCGGTCACTCCAAAGGTGCGCTCGAAGCCCATTTTAGCGGTGACTTTGCGGTCCAGCTCACGGACCTTGGCGCCGTCGCCTTCGAACAATTCCATGAACGAAGCTTGTGTACCCGTGGTGCCCTTCACGCCGCGGAAGCGAATCATGGTTTGCACATGCTCCAGGTCTTCCAAGTCGTGTACCAGGTCCTGCAGCCAAAGGCAGGCGCGCTTGCCCACGGTGGTGGCCTGGGCCGGCTGGTAATGGGTGAAGCCCAGGGTCGGCAGACTTCGCCATTCCAGTGCGAACTGCTTGAGCTGATCGATGACTGTGACCAGTTGGCCCTTGATCAATTCCATGCCATCGCGCAACTGGACCAGGTCCGTGTTGTCGCCCACATAGCAGGACGTGGCGCCCAGGTGGATGATGCCGCGCGCACCCGGACACACATCGCCCCAGGCGTGGATGTGGGCCATCACATCGTGGCGTAGCTTTTTTTCGTATTGGGCGGCGAGCTCCAGGTCCAGGTGGTTCTCCTGCTGCTTCAGCTCGGCGATCTGCTCCGAAGTGATCGCTAGACCGAGCTCCTGTTCGGATTCGGCCAGGGCGATCCACAGCTTGCGCCAGGTGAGAAACTTGGTGCGGTCCGAGAAGTTTTCGCGCATGGCGCGACTGGCGTAGCGAGTGCCCAGGGGGCTCCGGTAGGAATCGGCGTCCGTATTCATGGCTTGGCTTGGGTCGGGAGCCTGTTGCAAAACGTGCCATTTGGCTCCGGAGGGGGGATGTTACCCCACAGGCTTCTCCCCTTGCGATGGTTTCCCGGGGACTCCGGAAATTCCTGACGGAGGGTTCATGGGAATCTGCCCCCAGCCGAATGGAGACCACCCGGATAGGCCCGCCCAAATCCGCCGGGCCTGCTACCCTAGCCCCATGCGCTTCGCCAAACTCCTGCTGCCCACCCTCGCACTACTCATTCTGGCTCCCCGGGCCCTGGCCACCTGGTCCCTGGTCGTCATGGATATGCGAACGGGGGAGATCGGCGTGGCTTCGGCCACTTGCATCCCCACCCAGAACCTCAAGAAGTACGTCCCGCTGATTATCGTGGGAGAAGGCGCCGCTGCGGCCCAATCCTTTATCGACACCAGCGCGGTGAACCGCAATCGGATTTGGGCGGCCCTCCTGAACGGCGATGACCCCCAGACCATCCTCGACCAGCTCGCCGGAGCCGATTCAGGACACCAGACCCGCCAGTATGGCCTCGTCAACCGGTTCGGTCCGCCGTTGACCTTCACCGGAAACCAGGCGGGGCAGGCCCACTTCGGAGTGGCTGGCCAGGTCGGTCACTACCAGTACGCGATCCAGGGCAACGTGCTCACCGACGCTTCGGTCATCCTGGCCGCCGAGCAAGCCTTCCGCAATAGCCCCGGGGACATGGCCGAGCGCTTGATGCAGGGTATGCAGGCTGCGCGCGCCCTGGGCGGCGACGGTCGCTGCTCCTGTTCGAACTCGGCCCCCACCTCCTGCGGCGCCCCCCCGGTCTCGTTTACCCACTCGGCGTACATCGGATTCCTCATCGTCGCCCGGCCCGGAGACACGGATGGCATCTGCCATAGCTCGGTGGGCTGCGCGAGCGGTGAGTACTACCTGGACTTGAATTTCCGCGGCAGCGCTTCCACCGAGGACCCGGTCGAGGCCCTACAAAACCTCTACGACCCTTGGCGCGCGGGATTGCACGGCGTCCCCGACCATATGTTGAGTCGCGTCCACGCCAGCGCTACCCGATTGCGGGCGGACGATACCTTCCTCTCCCACGTGCGAGTCGAATTGGTCGACGCGTTCGGACAAGACCTCACCCAGCCTGTGCAATTCCTCGAGGTTACCCAAAGCCACGGCCCGCCCATCGCCAACGTGATCAACCTGATCGATCACCTGGACGGCACCTATAGCTTTGACCTGGAAGCCACCCCCACCGCGGGCGATGGTGAATTCCTGATCACCGCCGTGACGAACAGCGGCGACCGTATTCAGATCAGTCCGGGCCTTACGATCTCCTCCAGTCTGCCCGGGGACCTGCACCTGGCCCAGGATCGATTCTCCGCCCTGAATGGACCCGCCCTGGCGATCAGCGTGCATCGGCCCACCGCGGATGCCGGTCGACTGTACCGCGTTTTGGGCAGCTTGAGCGGAACGACCCCTGGAACCATGCTCGGCGGAACCACCGTCCCCCTCAACCAGGATGGACTGTTCCAATACACAATGTCCTGGCCCGGCGGAGCCCCCTTCCAGGACAACCTGGGAACCCTGGACACCCAGGGCTTCGCCAGCGCCTCGCTGGATCTCCCCCCGGGCCGCCTCAACGCATTCATAGGTCAAACGATTTCATTCGCTGCCGTGGTCCGTACCCCCCAGGGCTTGGTGGCCACGGAATCCCGTTCGGTACTGATCGAGCCCTAATCCACTCGCACGGGAATGGACACAACCGAATCCTCCTATGCCTGATCGGTGATCGGGTGGTTGGAGCCCTCGAGTGAATCCGCCGCGGGTCGGAATAGGGCCGCATGCCCGAACACCATAAGAGGGGTCAGCAAGGCGTACTCGAAGGCCAACGCCGCGTAGGTCCAACCTCCAAAACCCGGGGCGATGGCCCCGAGGTGCGAACCACTGTAGAACGCGAGCCCCCCTCCAACGGCCCCGAAGGCAGCCGCCACGGACCAGTGAAACCTCCCCAACCAGGCCAGGGAGAACCGCGGCATGGTGGCAAAGCCCACCCACAGGCAAGCGATCCAGGGGGGAACGAACGGCCAGGCCCAGGCCCCCTGGGATGTGGGATACCCCATGAAACCGATCCGGCTCAATACGGTGTCCAGGGTGGCCCCCAACAAACCCATGACGAACAGAAAACCGGCTTCGCGAGCCCTTTGCCTTGGAGGTGTCCAGCGCAGGTGCAGGAGCACGAAACAGGCCATGGCCATGGGCCCGGTCCACACATCCCCTGCCGCTGCACACCAGACCGCCACAAACCAAATCCCGTTGTACAGGACCGCATTCCAGAGGCTCTGCATGGACGAATCTAAACGAATGGCGTGGGTTCCAGCCCCTGGGGGCGGGCGTCCGGCCGTGCAAACACGATTTGCACGTCGCCCAACCTACGCTCATCAAAGCCTCCCTCACAGTAGGCGAAGTAGAACTCCCAGAGACGGAGGAAGTCCTCATCGAATCCCAGCTCTTGGGCCTCGGCCCAGTGACTGCGGAGATTGCTGCGCCAAATGGATAGGGTTCGCGCGTAGTGCGGCCCGATGTCTTCCATGTGAACGGCCTTCAGATCGCTGGCCTCCGAAGAGGAATGTATGAGCGCCCCAACGGAAGGGATGCAGCAGCCAGGAAAGATGTAGCGCTTGATGAAGTCCACGCTACGGCGAGCTTGCTCATAGTACGGATCGGCAATCGTGATCGACTGAAGGCACATGATCCCCGTGGGCTTTAGCAGCCTGGCGCAGGTGGCAAAATACTCGTCGAAGTATTGATGTCCGATGGCCTCGATCATTTCGACGGAGACCAACTTGTCATACTGCCCTCCTAGCTTGCGGTAGTCCTCGAGCAGCACCGTGACCCGATCGGAAAGGCCAGCCTCAGCCACTCGCCTGACAGCCAACGAATACTGCTCCTTCGAAATGGTGGTGGTCGTCACCCGGCACCCAAAGTTCTTGGCAGCATGCAAGGCCATGCTCCCCCAACCGGTTCCGATCTCGAGAAGGTGATCGCTGGCTTTCAATTCCAACTTGCGACAGGCTCGCTCCATCTTCGCGATAGATGCCTCCTCCATCGTACTGTCCACGGACTCGAAGTAGCCGCAGGAATAGGTCATCGTGGGGTCGAGGAACAATCCGAAGAACTCGTTCGAAAGATCGTAGTGGGCCGAGATGTTGCTCCGGCTCCCCGCCTGCGTGTTGCGACGCAACAGGTGGTAGGCCGACAACAGTGGCTTGGACAATACGGCGAGCCCGCCGTCCATGGACTGCATGATTTCTTCATTACGCACCATGACTCGGACCACATCCGAGGGATTCGGAGAGGACCAAAGCCCCTGGGCGAAGGATTCTCCAGCACCCAAATTCCCCCGGCGCAGGAGCACATCCCAAAAGCGCGCATCGTGCACCATCACGGTCGCTTCAGGTCCAGATCCACCGCCCGGGCCGTAATGGAGCGACGCCCCATCTTGCGTCACAGTCAATCGGCCTCGCAATAGGCCTTCAAAGCGTTTGCGGATCAGTCGTTCGGGCAGCCGGGCCTGCCCCTTGGTCTTCAGCGTGGAATTCATGGATCTCTAGGGGTTTGGGAGCGAAGCCTTGCGCTTCTTGGGATGGGTGTAGAACGGAATTCGCTTCATGTAGAGGCGTACTGCATGCCAATAAATCCCCAACGGAATCCAGTAGGTCTGCATCGGAAAGGCCAGCAGGCTTCGCGCCAGTGAGCCACCGGTGATCGGCTTTCGATGGGCTTTCAAGCCGGCCTGGAAAACAACAGAATCCTCTTCCAGATTGGCCATGTGAACCTCAAGCGCGCCATCCGGCGTCGTGAAACGCCACCTGTAACTTTGCTCCATGGGAAAGAATGGAGAGATGTGGAAGGCCTTTTCGAATCGGAACTCGTGGGTTTCCGAACCGGAGGATCCGCGGGCATCCAAGACATAGCGATGCCTTTCGCCCCACGGTGTGTTGGTGATTTCAGCCACGATCGCTTGCAGGGCCTCGGCCTCATCAAAGCAGTAGTAGAAGCTCACCGGATTGAATAGGAACCCCCAAGTTCGCATCTGGGTTAGGACGCGTACGGCCCCCTTTGGCCGGAATGAGAGCTTCTCCTCTACGCATCTTCGCACGGCTTCTTCAAGGGGGATGTCCGGGTCACCCAGGTAGTCCTTCCGCGCGAACCGACAAAGGTTCCACCGCTCGATGGACCAAAGCCAGCGGCCCTTGAAGACCTCCCCCAATTCATTCAGGTCCAGGTATAGATAGCAGACCCGGTTCCGAAACGTGTGTCGTTTCGGAGTGTGGCGGGAATGGTAGACCTGCCCCTCATACATGGCGCTCTTCATAG
>JARGOW010000004.1:12539-19989 GCA_029212955.1 Planctomycetota bacterium
TCGCCAACTCCTGCACGCGCTCGGCCACTCGCAGACCACTGCGTACCCCGTCCTCATGGAACCCAAACCCCCAGTAAGCGCCGCAGAAATGCAATCCATTGTGCCCGTCGATTTCCCCGTGTCGGCGTTGGGCCTGCACGGCGGTTTCAGAATACACGGGGTGGTGGTAGACGATTTGCTCGATGACCTTATCCGCCCGCACTTCTTCAGAGCGGTTGAGTGTCACGAAGTAGTCTGTCTTCGACTCCAAACCCTGGAGCTCATTCATCCAGTAGGTCACCACCGGCAGGTCCGAACCGGACGGAAGCACGTGGTAGTTCCACGATGCCCAAGCGCGTCGATTGCGGGGCATCACCGATGCATCCGTATGCAAGGTGGCATGGTTCTTCTGGTACGGAAACGCGGAGAGCAGTTCCCTTTCCAGGGGCGAGCCATCCTCGACCATTCGTAGGCTTTGGTCCGCGTGGCACGCAAGCACCACGCGATCGAAGCGATGCTGCTCTCCGGAAGCTGTGCGAACCAGGACTTGGGACCCCTCCCGCCGCACTGCCGTCACCGGCGTGTTGAGCTGAATGCGATCGCGAAAAGGCTCCACCAGGGGCGGAATGTAGGATTTGGACCCACCCTGCACAACAAGCCATTGCGGCCGCCCCTTCAACTGAAGGAAGCCATGGTTGTGGAAGAACTGCACCAGGAACTTCAATGGGAATTGCATGATGACCTCAGCCCGGGCCGACCAAATCGCGGCGCCCATGGGGACCAGGTGTTGTTCGATGAACATGGAGGAATAGCCCCCTTCCCCCAGGAATTGCCCCAAGGTGGTCGCCTCCCCGTTATCCAACGCCTCCGGCGCTTCGCGGTAAAAGCGCTTGATCTCGCTGGCCATGCGCCAAAACCTAGGATTCCACAGGTTGCGTCGCTGTGCGAACAGCCCATTGAGTGAGGTCCCGTTGTACTCCAAATCCGTGGCATCGCACCGTACGGAAAAACTCATCTGACTGGGCTGACCTTCCACGCCCAGCTCTGCCAGCAACCCACAAAAGTTGGGGTAGGTCTTGCGATTGAACACGATGAAACCCGTATCCACCGAAAGCGAACGATCCCCCTCCTTCACCTGCAATGTGTTCGTGTGTCCGCCGATATAGGAACCGGCTTCGAACACGGTGACATCGTGCTGCCCATGCAATTCCCGGGCGGCAACCAGTCCCGAGATCCCTGACCCTACGACAGCAATTTTCATGCTTTCCGAATCCTTGCCGGAACCGGTCGCAAATCCCAGACAAGTCCGAAGACCGCCATAAGTCGGATCAGATAATAGCTAAAATCCACTTCCCACCAACGGAAGCCCATGCGCACGGAGCCGGGGTAGTGGTGATGATTGTTGTGCCATCCTTCGCCGAAGGTAAGCACGGAAAGGACCAGGTTGTTCCGACTGTCATCGGGGGTCTCATACCGCCGGCTGCCCAGGCGATGCGCCAGTGAATTGATGGAGAACGTGACGTGATACAGGGCCACCGTGGAAATTGAGAATCCCCAGATCAAGAACTGCATACCGCTCGTTTCCAGACCGGGCCAAGCCGCTTGCAAACCGGCTCCCAAGCCATAGATGAGCGGGATCATCAGAATGGGAACGAGGAGATCGAAGCGATCCAGGAAACGAAGCTCGGGATACTTGGCCAAGTCCCCCACCATCTCCAGCCGCGTTCGCAGGTTGTAGCGATTTAATATCCACCCAACATGGCTGTGCCAAAGTCCATCCCTGCGCGGGCTATGGGCATCGCCTTCCTGGTCCGAATGCCGGTGGTGATTGCGGTGGTGGGCCGCCCACCAAAGGGGTCCGCGCTGCACCGCCGCGGTCCCGACCGCTGCAAAACAGAACTGCATGAAGCGCGAGGTCTTGAAGGACCTGTGGGAAAAGTACCTGTGATAAAAAGCGGTGATCGCGAACATCCGAAGGCCATAAAAGGCCACCGCAAACCCCACCGCAGCGGGACTCCAGCCCACCATCAGCACGAGCAAGCAGGACAAGTGCAAGACCACAAAGGGAATCACACGGTTCCAATCAGCCTTGTGCATATCTCCAGAGAATGGCCTCGCAGCCACCTCCCAGGAGTCCAGGTTGCCGACCAGGAATCGGACAAAGCGGCGAAACATCAGGAAACTTCCTGCTCTTTCGGGCTCAACAGCTGGTGGCTTACCACCCACTCACGGCCCTGATCCCATGCGAACAGCTCCGCACATGAAAGGAAAAACACCCTCCAACGGTGGAACCACAGCTTGGCCTGGCCTGCACCGTAGGTACTTTCCAGGATGGGTATGATCTCACGCTTTTTGCGCTCCAGGTTCTTGGCCCAATCCTCCGAGGTTTGTGCGTAGTGGGTTCCAGGCACCACCCAGCGATCGGCCACTTCGAATGGAATGCAAAGGTGATCGAGCATGGCGTGCTGGGGCATCATTCCACCGGAGAAGAAGTAACGACCCATCCAATCGTCCTCGCCCTGTTCCTCAAAGGGGTACGCGTAACGCATGTGCGCAAACACGTGCATGAACAAGAACCCATCGGACTGGATCCACGTTCGGGCGCGGCCCAATAGGGTTTCCCAGTTGCGCATGTGTTCGAACATTTCAACCGATACGATCCGGTCGTACCGACCGGGCGCTTCGAAATCATTCATGTCCGCCGTAAGGATCTCCACATTCTCGATTCCCTCCTGCTCCAGCAGTGCCTCGATCGATCGACGCTGCGGGGCCGAGTTGGATACCGCCAGGATCTGGCTGTCCGGATAGTGGCGTGCCATCCAAAGGGTCAAGGATCCCCAACCGCAACCGAGCTCGAGAATCCTCTGACCGTTTTCCAACCGTGCACGCTCGCAGGTTAGGGCCAGCATGGCGTCCTCGGCTTCCGCAAGGGACGCCCCCCGGTCCTTGTAGTAGGCACTGGAGTACTTCCGATTGGGCCCAAGGACCAACTCAAAGAAATCCGCGGGGACCTCATAGTGCTGTGCATTGGCTTTGTCGGGTACAAGGGCCACTGTGGCCTCCCCCATGGAATTCGTCCAATCCGCCATGGCTTTCTCCGGACTTCCATCCCAAATGGCCCTCTGCTCTTCGAGCCTTTGGCGGAGCAAAGCGCGGATGCCACGACGGATTAGGGGTCGGGGTACAAGCCCCTTTTCGACAAGTTGGATCGCTGTTTTCATCGGCTTCCTGCCAGGTGTTTCTTGGGGGCGCGGGACGGCCCTGGAAAAAATGCGTTCGTCGTACGTTGATAGTCCCGGTAGTCGTCGCCACGACTTCGCAAGGATTGTTCTTCTGTGGGCGGAATCCCGGTCACTTTGCAGATCAGGAACAGCATCAGCAGGGGTGCGAACCAGAGCCAAACCCCTCCGGGCAGTTCGATTCCGAGTACCGGATACACGGACCAGTGCAACCACTCGAAGAAGTAATTCGGGTGCCGGGAATACCTCCAGAGTCCGCTTCGACAAGTTCGACCACGGCCGTTGGGGCTGCGGCGCCAGGCCTTGAGCTGCCGGTCCGCCACAGCCTCCCCCACCATGGATACAATCCAAAGCAGGACTGCAATTCCATCCACCATGCGCCAACCTTCCAACTGCGCGCGACCCAACACCAACATGGGCAGGGCGAGCACAAGGGCCAGGGCTGCTTGAATTTGAAAGAACCAGAACAGGTTCGCGTCGGCCTTGCGGCCCCACGAGCGTCGAAGGCTGGCGTAGCGACCGTCCTCTCGCTCCGAGGCCACACGGCGCCAAAGGTGGGTCCCGAGGCGGATGGACCAGAAGCCAATGGCCCCGGCAACCAGCCAACGCCGGGGTCCCCATCCGCTGCCATTGAAAACGAACACCACCCCCATGGCGCCCAAACCCAGCGTCCAGGCCACATCCACCCAACCCGCGTTCAAGGTGCGGGTTTGCCGCCACCAAAGGGCAAACATGACCAGGGAGAGGCCCAGCCAGCCCCATATCCACAGGGTGTTCGAATCGGGGATGAGATCAGGCACGCCCTGGGGTTCGCATGGCACTCCGCCTCGGATGCATCCGGATCCAGATTTCCCAAAGAACTGCATCCAAGCCGTTGTGGTGCGCGAAGGCACCAAAGATGAGAGATCCGAAGAGAGTAGTTCCCGGCAAGGGCGGCTCTGGGACCACCTTACGGTGGCTTCCCTGGGTCGCCCTTGCCCTTCTTTGGCCCATTTTGGGCTGCCAGTCCATGTCTAAGAAATCCCTATCGGCCCAACTTTTGGCCCTGGAAAAGAATGCTCCGGCCAAGGCGACAGGATTGTCCACCCGCACCATCGAAGCCGACCTGCACGGGGAATCCCGCTCCTTTGAGCTGACTTACCTGTACGTGCCCGCCCAAAATGGCTCTCCGGATGGCCCGCCCGTGGTTCTGATCCACGGCACGCCTTCGACCTTGTTCACATGGGTTCCCACCATATATGGGGATTCGACGACTCCAGGCCTCAGCTCCAACCGGGACGTGTACGCCATAGAAGTGATCGGCCATGGAATGGCCATCGGGGACGGAAGGCCTTACCGATTTGAATCCTGTGCCAGGTTTGTGGAGGCGGCGATCCGTGGACTCGGCTTGGAAAAGGTCTACCTGGTTGGAAACTCCTACGGCGGCGAATTCGCCTGGCGAACCTCCCTCAACGCCCCCGACCTGATCGCCGGTCTGGTGCTCATGCACCCTTCCGGTTATGCCCGGCTGGACGATGAGTGGTTGCCCGAGGAAATCGTCATGCGCGACAACCCCTTGGCCAAAATCGGCTGGTTGCTCAATTCAAAAAAGCGGGTGCGAACGGCATTGGAACCCCACTTCGACGGGATCCCCCCCGACCGGGATACCGAAATCTTCCTGGTCTGCGAGAACGCCCACAACTGGAAAGCCATGATCGACTTGGTTCGCGACGAAAGTGGCTCGCGGCAATTGGAACTTCCGAAGATAACCTCGCCCACTTTGATCCTCTGGGGTTCCGAGGAAATGGCCTACCCCCTGGATCGCTTTGGGAGGCGCTTTGAAGGGGATATCCCTGGTTCCTTGATGGAAGTCCTTCCCGGCTGCGGTCACTACCCCCAAGAGCAGCGCCCGGACCTGGTAGCCAAGACCCTGCGGGAGTTCTTTGCACCCCTGGATCCGCAGTCCCGCTGATCTCGGCTATCTGGGCATGGGCAATCCCCCAGTGAGCTGCTATTCTGGAAACGCACGAACCCTATGAATACCCACTTCACAGCCCAAATCCTTCGCACCAGCGCCGACGGCATCGCGGGGCTAGCAACGGCCCGGCTCTTCGAGCAACACCCCGATGGCCTGGTCGACGACTTCTCGGCGTGGAAGGCCCATCTAAAGGACCAAACCCTGCAATTGGCCGCGGCCTTGCAATCGCAGAACCCGGGGGCCTTTGCCAATCATATGGATTGGACCCGCGTGGCCTTCCAGGGCCGGGGCATCCCGAACAGCGCCGTTCTGCAGGCCATGGAATGCCTGGATGAAGTGGCGTGCGACTCTATCCCCTCGGGCATGGTCGCCGAGCTCACCCCCTACTTGGAAGCGGCGCGACAACGCCTCACACAGGCAAAGCCGAGCACGGCTAGCTGTTTGATGGCAGAGGAACCGTTCCACACCCTGGCCCACGACTTCATCGGCGCCCTGCGCAAGGGTGAAGAACCGCAAGCAACGGACTCCATTCTCAAAGCCCATTCCGACGAAGGGCTTTCCATCCAGGAAATTGTCGATGGGATTCTGAGCCCTTCCCTCAAGGAAATGGGACGACTTTGGCACCTTGGTGAAGCGACCATCGCCGAAGAACACTTCGTGACCCAAGCCACCCACAAGGTTCTGACCCACCTGCTCGCCCTCGCCGAAAGGAAAGCCTGGAACGGAAAAACCGCCCTGCTTTCAAGCGTGGAGGGCGATGACCACTCCTTCGGGGTCCAGGTCGTCTCCGGTTACCTACAAATCGCAGGTTGGCGAACGGTCTGCCTGGGTGTGGATACCCCAGCCGCTGAATTGGCCAGGGCTGCGCATGACTTCCGCGCTGATGTCATCCTCCTGGGTGCCACGATGGACGTGCAAGTCCACGGTGTCATCGAATCCATTCAACGGATTCGCGAGCAATCCCCCGCCTCCAAGGTCCTTGTGGGCGGGTCTGCTTTCGCGCGGGATCCGGAGCTTTGGCAGAAGGTGGGAGCCGACCACCAGGCGAAGAATGGGCAAGACGCCGTACGGTTGGCCAACACCTACGTGGGCTAGTTGACCCAGCCCTCCGGGCGTATCCGGAATTAGGACGACTTGGCGGTCAGCAGTAGATGCTCCCGCTTTGAAACCACCACGCCACCGGGCACTTCTGAAGTGATGGCAAACAGCGCCACGTCCTGGACGGGCAACCTTGCGGTGATCGGCACGACAACCTTGCCTGAGGCTGAAACGTCGAAGACGCCTCCATCCACTGGGGATGTATCCCAATCCGCCCGGCTCGGGTCGAATATCCAAAGCTGGAATTGGGCCAAGGCGGGGTCGTTGGGTTCGAGCCCCTGGAAGATCATGTAGCCCTCTTGAAGCTCGTCACTCCATATGACTTCCCCACTGGCGCCACTGGCCAACGGGTCTTCTGTGACGCTCCAGGGAATGCGTTGCAAGTCCGCGGCCTGGGCCACAAGGGCATTCATACTCTCGGCGGGCGTGGGCGCACCGGGCCCCTTACCCTCCTGTACAAACAGAAGAACACATAGGGCGGCCGCCACGGCCCAACCCGCCGCAGCGAACCAGGGGTTCCTGGGCTGGCGCTTGGGCAATTCCACCGGGAGCGGTGCCATGTTCTTATGGGGGCCTCCCAGCCAAAGGGATGCTTCCCGCTCAAGCCGCTTCATGGTCTCAGCGGGCGGCACAACCACCTGATCGGAGTGGGACCAATGAATGGCGCCTAAGGAAAGCTCGAAACTCTCCAAGTCCTTGGCGGTGGCGGACCGGTTCAGCTCCTCAAGGGACTGGGGGTCAATTCCCTCCGTGAAAGCGCGAATCGCCAGATCCAGGGTTTGGTCATCCCAATTGCCGAAGTTACCGGTCATCGGACCCTCCCTTCTCCTGGCTACGCAGGATCTGCGCGGCGTCGTTCAGTCCTCTTCGAATGTGGCTCTTGACCGTGCCGAGCGGAATTCCCGTCGCTTCCGATATCTCGGGATGGGTGAGCCCTTCCACAACGGACATGAGGATCACGCGCCGCTGATCGGGCTTGAGCGATTCTAAGGCCCGGTGCACCACGCTGGCCTCATCGCCCACGTCGATGGATTCCAGACCTGCATCCTCCACTCCAATGGGAAGATCATCCACCGGCTCAGTTCGCAGGGCGCTCCCCTGACGACGCTGACGGTCGATCATTCGACGTCGAGCGATGGTAGTGATAAAGGTTGTTTCGCTGGCCTTGTCAGGGTCG
>JARGOW010000004.1:20026-20415 GCA_029212955.1 Planctomycetota bacterium
ACATCGATGAAGATCTCCTGAACCAGATCCTCCACCGTCGCCATGTCCCGCCAAAACTTCCGCGCCATGGACCAAACCAAGGGGCTGTAGCGCTGCAGGCATTCATTGACTGCCGCCGCGTCGCCCTCCGCGATGCGCGGAAGCAGGTTTTGGGTTTGAACCGATTGGGTGGTCATGCGCTCTCGGGACCTTTGACGGGCCCTGGAGGTCCTCCTGACCTCGAGCCCGTGGTCACACATAGTAGCGCATGAACCCGCCTCCTCAAACAAAGTTGGGATGAAAGCCCGTTTTACCGATTGGGTGGTAAACATGGCTTTCATCCCTTTGCGATGGATCCAGTCCTTTCGCAGGACTTGGCTCCGGGCATTTCCTACTGGGGCAGAAGGACG
>JARGOW010000004.1:20425-22545 GCA_029212955.1 Planctomycetota bacterium
TCTATCTCGGCACCGATGACCTGGGCTCCGTTCCCCCAGACCTTACCGTCCTGGGCTTTGGTCTCGATCGTGCCGCCCTGGAGGGTCGCCACCTTGGCGCCCTTCGCTGCAGCGTCCGCATAGACGCGGCCGGGGATCACGTGGAACTTCAGTACTGCGGCCAACTTTTCTTTGTTCTCCGGCTTCAACAGGTTCTCAACGGTGCCTTTCGGCAGGGCTGCGAAGGCCGCGTCGGTGGGTGCAAAAACGGTCACCGGACCTTCGCCCTTGAGCGCTTCTACCAGTCCTGCGGCCTTGATAGCGGCAGCCAAGGTGTTGAATTTGCCGGCCTTCACAGCGGTGTCCACGATGTCATCCATGCTGGGCAGGATCACCGCGTCGATCACGTGGATCACGCCATTGGAGCATTGGATGTCGGTCATGGTGATGCGTGCACCATTGACTTGGACTCCATTGTCGGAGACTTTGAAAGCCATGCGCTGTCCGTTCAGGCTAGAAGCAAAGGGCATCTTCACAACTTTGTCTGCCACATAGCTCCCGGGGACCACGTGGTAGGTCAGGATGGACTGCAGCATGGCCTTGTTCTTGGGCTTGAGCAGGTCTTCCAAGGTACCCTTGGGTAGCGCAGCGAAGGCGGCGTCCGTGGGGGCAAACACGGTGAAGGGACCAGCGCCCTGGAGGGGCTTGACCAGGTCCGCTGCGGTCAGTGCAGCAGCCAGTGTGTTGAACTTGCCAGCGGCCAGTGCGGTCTCGACGATGTTCGGCTTGGTGTCCTTGGCGACGGCGGCTTTGGTGGAGCTGCAGGTGTCGCCTTTGGAAGCGGTGCAAGTGTCGGGGGCCGGGGTGCCAGCGAGCATGGACAGCATGAGGATGGAAGTAAGCATTGGGGATATTCCTTTTTGGGGTTGGTTTCTTTTCTCTCTCGGAACCTTCGTTGGCCCCGTTCTCAAAAGGGTGTTCGCCCCCCTCCCCGGATTGGATGCAACTCGCACCCTCAAACTTTGCTTTTCTTTCGCCTGCCTGGTTTGAGCCATACGGGACCTTGGATCTCAATCAAAGCAGCCCGTCCCCACCAAGGCCCCAAGCGCTGCATCACTCAAACAACGAAGCTTGGGTGAGGTCCTGGTTGTGCCGCGCCACATAAGACTTGACCCGCAGTTTGCGGCGAGTGTTCGCACTCGACATGTATCGGATCTTTCCGAACACGGGCCTTTCAGGGCCCCAGGCGCGGTCGAACAAACCACACACCCAACCGATGCCGCTGTCCGAATTCGGATCCCGCCCATCCAATGCGTACTTGTTGTTCAGGTGGATCATGGTCGCGTGGGCTTGCCGGGGACTCCGGCTCCAATGGAGGATCTTCTTGCCCCAGAGCATGCGCATGTAATTGTGCATGACGCCTTCGCGCACCAACTGATTCTGGGCCGCATTCCACAATTCATCGTGGGTCTCGGCGGCTTCAAACTGGGCCGGAGTGTAGATGTGTGGCCGGGGATCATCCGCGTGGGCTTGCAAACTTCCCCGTGCCCAGTCGGGCAAGCCGTCGTACTCACCGAACTTGGGGTCCAGGGCACTACGGTGAAAACCCAGCTCCCTCCAGGTGACCAGCTGATCCAGGAACGTCTCCGCGGATTCGCCCATCTGCCACCACCCCAGGCGCGCCCCCTTGGTGTGCTGCCCGCCCGGATTGACCATGGCTAGGGACCAGCCTTGCGAACGCCCTATCGCCTTCCAAACCTGGTGCGAGGACAAATGCCCAAAGTGCAAGTAAGGGGAGAGCCCGCTCGTTCCATGCACATCCAAATCGGTTCGTTTCTCGTTGTAGCGTCCCAAATTGCGGGCAACGAAGGTCTTTAGCTGGCGTTGGGCGTGCTTGGGTCCACCGCGCAGATCCACCGCCGGCACGGAATGGTCCAAGGGAAGCGCCTGCAGGCTCTTCGCCGCCTTCAGCCACGTATCCGAAGCCTCCGGCCAGCGCTCCTGGATCCACTTGGGGATGCGCGCCTTGCTGTCCACTTGGGTCCTTTTCAGGGGATTGGGCTGCGGCACCTGATGCAGGGCGGGTTCCAAGTTTTTTTGCAGGAACCTGCGGAAGTCGAAGGCCCGGGAGAACGGTTTCG
>JARGOW010000548.1 GCA_029212955.1 Planctomycetota bacterium
TCCTTGTGGCCGGCTTCGTCCTCTTGCATGAGGGCGCCGCGTTCGATTTCCAGGGTGCGCACCTTGCGCTCGATGGTGTCAAGCTCGGGCGGCAGGGAGTCGATGGCGGTGCGCAGCTGCGCGGCGGCTTCATCGATGCAATCGATGGCCTTGTCGGGCAGGAAGCGGTCCGAGATGTGGCGGTCGGAGAGACGCGCGGAAGCGTTCAAGGCGCTGTCCCGACTTAGTACCTCTTGAGAGCTTTCAGAGCCCCATTCCAGGCAAGGGCCAGTTGAAGTGCTACAATGGGACCATGCGGGCTGCAGTTTGTGGCCAGTGCACTTTAACTGAGAACGTATTTTATGCTCCGATACAGCCTATTCGTGTTGATCTTCCTCGGGGGTGTTACCAACAACCTGCTTGGCCAGGCCACTTCAGCCTTTTGTGTGGCGACTCCAAACTCCACGGGCGTGAGCGCAAGCCTCTCCGCAACCTTCGGGAGTGGCATCGGTAGTAACCTCCATCTCGAGGTGGTTGATGGTGTTCCGAATGAGTATGGGTATTTCCTTGCTGGGGGGGAAGCCACGCCGGGCGTGGTGATCAGCAATGGATTGCTTTGTTTGACAGGGACGCCCAGCGCGACCGTGTATCGCTACAATGTTTCGGGCACGGAGTGGAATTCACTTGGGCGATTCGACGCTGCCGGAGTTATGCAGAACCTCGGTGGCACTTCCTCGCTGGGATCCGGATTCGATGTTCCGAGTACGATTCCCGACACCATTCCAATCCTGATAACTGCAGGTGATACCTGGTACTTCCAATACTGGCATCGGGACACGCCCGCCGGATTGGGTTCATCCAATTTCTCAACGGGGCTTGCAGTCACGTTCGGTCTCCTGCAACCGATTCCAGGCATGTCGCTGATCCCTGCAGGAAGCTTTGCCATGGGCTCCGATGCCGCTTTCGGTAGTCCCTATCACGGCACCATGGATACGCAACCCATTCACCAGGTGACGATCAGCGAGGACTTTTGGATGGCGCAGCACGAGACGACCCATGCAGAGTTTGAAGCGCTCATGGGCGCCCATGCGACAGCGTATCCAGGGGCCAATGTGCCGGTGCATAACGTGAGTTGGCACAGGGCGAGAGAATACTGCGCGCGACTGACCTTGCAAGAAGAGGCGCTAGGTCACCTCCCAAGTGGGTACGAATACCGGTTGCCGACCGAAGCGGAATGGGAATATGCATGCCGTGCGGGTACGACGACCGAATTCAATGTGGGGCCCGCCTTGCTTTGTGGCGATGCACGGATTTCCTATAGCGCGCACAGCATGGCTACTTGCATGATCTCCCCGCCCAGCCCCACCGACGTGGGAAGCTACGCTCCCAATGCATGGGGTCTGCACGATATGCATGGGAACATGTGGGAGTGGTGCCTGGATGCGCTGTACCTGTACAACGCGGGTGCCGTCATGGACCCCTTAGTGACGACCGGCACATTCCGCGTTGTGCGAGGAGGGACTTTCGGCTATCCGTCTAGTGCTTGCCGTTCGGCCTCCAGATACGGCTTTCGCCCCAGTACGAATAATCTCGTCACAATCGGATTTCGGGTGGTTTTAGGCAGGATCCTCATACCCTAGCAGTTCCGTCCGTTTGCCGGCACACTGCTAGGGAACGAAGGTGACACTATTGCCGTCGGACAAGTTGGACGTGCTGGTCGGGTTGTTGTCGCGATACCAGAACTGCCAATTCCAAGTTTCACCGGGGAGGATTGCGGTGGGCCCGTTGGGTTGTGGGATGTTGGACAGGTCAATGTCCATGAGTACCGAGCCTGAGGTTCCGCTGAATTGCACTTCGCCAGGTCGATTGAAACGGCCAATACTACCTCCTACACACAAGGTGCCTTGGGAGCCCGGGGGCATGATTCCCGTGCCCTGGGTTTGGCTCACGAGGAAGTAGCCGAATTGGTTCGGAGGGAGGTTGCTTACCCCTGCTCGAAAAGTGTCCGCAATGAGAGAGGTACGCCCTTCGAAATTCATGCTGGCCATGGCGCCCGTCGAATTGTCTGCACTGTCACAATAGCTGGTGTGCGTGACCAAAGGACGCGGAATGATCTGGAATCCATTGACCGACCCCCACGGACCCCAACCGTCCAGGGCGTCGGCTTGAATGAGAACCGGGTGCCCCGGCGCAGCGTAGAAGCGATGAACGGTGTGGGTCGTACCCGCCTCAAAGCCGGTGGCGGAGTTCCAGCCTGTTAGGGCTGTTGTTTGATAGTCACCCAGTACAAGCACCCCCGTGGAAGTGAGGAGTCCAACCGTGTATGTGACCAAGGTATAGGGCCCAGGCGGAAGGTCGTGGATGGCGAAATAAGCGGAGCCATTTTGGGCCAACGCAAGACTCACTCCGAGCAGAAGGGAATCATCACTTGCCGGATTTGGCATGCCAGCTCCAGTCGAAACGATGGATGATGTCCCCCAGGCCTCAATGGAGGCGGTGGTGGGGTTGTTGTTTACGTCCACAAGGGGGCCACTGGACCAGGGAAACCAAGTTGAGAAGCCGGGGGCTTCCATGCGATTCCAATGGCCTACTTGGCCCGTGCCTGCGCCATAGCTGGGCGAGGGGGCCGTCAGCTGAAAGTCACCTTGGATAGCCACATTAAATCCGACTTGGTTTTGCGCAGTGGCAGTCGTAGCAGCAAAAACGATCCAGCAAAGGGATTTGATAAAATGTTGCATCATGGGCAGTATGAAATTCGAAGTTGGCTGACACGTTAAGGGAAAGTGCCCAAGTCATTCTAGGGGGCCGGAACGAGTTATTGGGAGGCGTATTGCTGAGTCTCAGAATATTCGGAACTGGATAAGTGCTCCCAGGGCCGGTATGAGGGGGTGGGGGGGAGGAGGCTAGCGCGTGCGGGAGGCACAGGAGGTACTGTGGAGGAACTGAGTCGGGACAACTTCGATCGTTTCTCCGACTCAGCACCTATCTATCAAAGCCACACGAAAACAGCGGCGCGGATCCTGGTGGGGATCCGCGCCGCCTCGGAGGAGCTGATGTCACGAAGCTG
>JARGOW010000549.1 GCA_029212955.1 Planctomycetota bacterium
GTCCGCGACCCAAAGGCCGAAGTCATTGTCGTACTGGTCCTCGCCAATGAAGAGGTTCCCATGCTTTGGAGTCACGACCAGCTTTCCTGGAATGGTCGATGGAGATTCCATCACGTCGATTGAGGAAAGGGCTCCGTCCGCCCCGGCTTTGAAGCGATGTGCTTCGCCTGTGAACCCTCCACCAATCACCTGCACCACGTAGGTCCTTCCGGATCGCACCGGAGCGACCATGGCATTCGGCGGGATCCAGTGAACACCCTTGCTCTTCCAGTGTTTCAATCCTGTTGGATCGCCCGGGGTCAGTTCCCTCACTATCATCTGCGGAGTCGCAGGCCACTGGTGCAGCGCTCCTTCGCGCTCCCAGTCGAATGAGAACGAATTGCGCTTGGGCTTTTTGTACTTTCCACTCCAGGGGTTTCCGTCACTGGTGAACAACCTGACTTGAAATGCGGGTTGCCCGAAATGAAGTACGGGCTCCACCGATTCTGTGGATACGACCTTGGGCCCGACACGCTTCCATTCCCCAACCTCCGAAGAATCGGAATAAACGAGCAACTCATAGTTGCCCGGTTCGAGCCCCGCGAGTTCGAAACGGCCGTCGCGTTGGGTGGTGCACAGCCCAACCCCAAGCCCCTTCTCAGTCAGACTCTCCCCTAGCCGTACCCGGGGTGAATCCAATGCGGACTTGGGCAACCAATCGGTGCCCGCCTTACGGACAAACAGCTCGGTTTGTGCGATAGCTTGGCCTTCCGAGTCTAGGAGTCGACCCCGCAAAGTGCTCGCCGGTTGGAGCACCAGGGCTCCCCCATCCCGCCCGATGTCCCAGGGTTCCTTGCCCGAGTGAACCACCGAGCCCACTCCCAACTTCCAGGCCCAGAAGTCGATGGGGTCGCTGCCCGTGGAGTCGGCCGAAACCCAACCGGGACCCAACTGCCGATCACGGAATCGGTCTCGACCGCGGTTTCTAGGTCGGCCCTTCGGGCCTTGCACGGTGAACTTCCAACCGAAGTCGCCGTCCACCACCGCTCCCGATGGGTCTTCGATTCTCCAATAGCAGGTCCAACCATCCCGGATGGCCAATTGGCTGACCGGGCCGCCCAGGGAAACTCCGGGGACCTCCTTCTTCCACTTGCCGTGGCTTTGGGACTTGCCCCCTTGCTTTACGCGCACGATCACGTTGGGGTGCTCATCCCCGCCGAATTCGGCTGCGAGGGAAACCGTTGCCATGCCTTTCGCGTCGGTCGTACCGGCATGCAATACCGCGGCGAATGGGCCCTCCCCCAGGGGCAAGACCTCAAAACCCACGTGGGGCACGGGCTGTGGATTGCGGAAGTGGCCGGTATGGGTCTCGACTTCGAACTGGATGTAGTCCCGGGCCTCCGGCCCCTGCCCCCGGGCGGGACCCACGGCGAAGCAAAGGCACAGGATGGCAAGAAGGGCCTGCATGGTCTGGGTGGTTCGAATCACAAAGGATGTGGACAGCGGTTATCGCAGGACGATCGTGGGGGTTCAACGCAAACGCGGGACCGCACGGCGGATACCCACAGACTAGCGCTTCTACCCCCAAAGGTTACCCCCCACAGCATTCCTTGCATGCCAGGGAACGGCTTCGGGCTCTTAAGCCGGAACGGTTCTTGGTTTTGCTGAATCCCATCCCCCTTTCGGATAGCCTCTCACCCATGAGTATTCTGCGCTTGGTATCGAGATTGGGCATTGCCGTGACCGGGATCCTGTTTGGGACCGCCATCCAGAGCTGCGGCGGGGAGGTCGTGCACGTGCCTGCCATCGAGCAAGCCGGGGCGGAGCGGATCCGGGGAACCCGGGTGAGTTTGGTCCGGCCCAAGGGTTGGGACGTGGCGCCCAGTTTCGCCGGTTTCATGGAGATGGAAACCCAGAGCACGTTGATGGTGATGGAAATCGAGGGGCCCTACGGTGAAGTTGCCAAGGGCTTCAACGACAAGCGGGTGCTCGCAGCCCAGAAAATGCAAATCGTCGATCGGGTGCCCTTCTCCCACGGCACCTATCCGGGGCTCTTGTTCCAAATGACCCAGGAAAACGGTCCCGTTCCCGTACGGAAGTGGGTTTGGCTGTTTGGCAGTGAGCTTCGCAGCGTCATGGTCATGGGTGTTTGCGCGGAGGAACTTCCCGAGAACGTGTTCGACGCATTGGGCACGGCCGTGCGCTCCGCCTCCTGGGATCCTGATTTGATTTTGGACCCGAAGGCCGAGCTTGACTATTTCCTGGGCGACGATGGCGGGATGAAACCGATCAGTCTCATGTCCGCCTCTTTGACCTACAACCTGGATGGAGAAATCGACGAGGACGGCTTGGAAGGCGGTTTTCCTCGTTGCGCCAGCCCTCAATCCGACCCCCTCCACCCCGGAAAAGTACGCCCCCCGCCGGCTCCGTTTGACGGCAGGGCACAAGAAGGTCAAAGCCGGCGAGCTCACCCCCATACAGGTGGATGGACTCTCTGGTTATGAATGCATCGGAACGGGGATCCATCGAAAGAGTGATCAGGAGTCCTTCATCTACCAGGTCATGTTGTTCGAGGGTTCGAGCCACTGGAACTTGACCGGCATCGCCCGGGAAAAGGATCGCGACCAATACCTGCCCGTCTTCCGACGCATGGCGCGCAGCTTCCAACGCAAGTTTGAAACGATTTCCTCCGCGGATGGCAGGACCTCCATGGAGGTGCCTAAGACTTGGACCCTGCGTGCGGGAATCGACGAAGACGCCGATCTTCAAGCGGGTCAGGCCATTGCCGAAACCTACGTGATCGTCCTAAGCGAGGCGAAGGCCGACGCGGATGAAGGAACCACTTTTGACCTGTATACCCAGCGCTGCCGGGACGACTTCACCGCGGACGCTCTCTCCGTGGGAGATGTGGAGACCATCGAAATCAACGGGTTGCAGGGCACAAAGCTCCCATTCCGAATGGGTGAAGAGGACACGCCTCTGACCTTTGTCCACGCCACCCTGGAAGGCAAAGACTCGTACCACCAGATCGTTTTATGGTGTTTGTCGAGC
>JARGOW010000550.1 GCA_029212955.1 Planctomycetota bacterium
CCGGATATCCCGGCCCCTGCTTTCGGATACAAAGGCCTGGAGTAGAACATCCTGGTTGGTGCTTTGGAGGGTTTCAATGATGGCCTCAGCCACCTTGGATGTCTCCGCAAGGATCACACCCACGCCCTGGGTTCCTTCCAGGATTTTGATGATCACGGGGACTCCGCCGAGCCGCTCAATGGCAGGGATGATGTCATCCCGGCCTCGAACGAATGTCGTTGCGGGAATCCCGATGTCATGGCGACTGAGGATTTGGCCTGCGCGCAACTTGTCGCGTGAGTTGGCAATGCCAAGGGACGAATTGGGCGTGTACACATCCAATTGCTCGAATTGGCGGACTACAGCCGTTCCGAAGTAGGTGATGGATGCACCGATCCGCGGAAGGATGGCGTCGTAATCGCTGAGCGGTTTTGCCCTGAAGTAAAGGGCCGGATCATTGCGGCGCAGATCGATCCCGAAACGCAATGTGTTGAGAACCTTGGCTTCATGGCCCCGTTCGAGAGCTGCTTGCTTGAGTCGCTTGGTGCTGTAGGACTTGGGCGCTGCGGACAGTATCGCTAGTTTCATTGGGACCTCTTTTTCTTGGGGCGTGTTTTTCGTTTCAGCCTCTTCGTTCCTTTGACCCGTCTGCCGGCGATAAAGGACTTACCGGGGTCGATGACACATCGTTTTCGGGTGGCTTGCCTGCCTAGCAGCATTCGGAACCCCATCACGTCGCGACGGGTTAGAGTGAGTTCCACCTCCCAGCTCTCGCCGAGCAGTTCGAGGGTGGTCGCAATCACCGGACGCACTTCGGCGTGGCCGCTGGAGGGCATCACGCGGCGCTTGTCTACGACCAGCGCTTCGCACTCCACCGTGAACTTTGAGTTGCGCTGCTCCGGGTGTACGGAGAATCGCACGTAGTCCTTCTTGCCTCGCTTGAATTCCTGGATATTGAACGCATGCAGAGATGACGTTCGGGCACCGGTATCCACCTTGGCCTTAATGGTTTCGATGTCCAGGTCGGGCAAGCCAACCCATTCACGCCACCCGATCGTGACCGGGTCCTCTGTGTGTTTGGAGCTCATTGAGTCGTCCAAGTGGCGTGCTTGTCCATGGAAGAAAGCGTAAGACTATGGAAGGGGGCAAACAAGGGAATAGGGACTATTCGAGGCCCACGTGTACCAGGGCATCGCCACGGTAGACCAGCGGGTTGGTTGCCTGGCCGATGACGATTCCATTATTGGGGGCGCGTACGGGCTTGCTGCCCGTCCCCATGGGGTCCCAGATGAATCCCAGGGATTCGCCCTTGTTGACCCGGTCTCCAAGTTGCACACGCGAGCGATACATGCCGCCCGTGCGAGCCCGGACCCAGGTGCTCTTGCGGCACTGTGCGGGTTCTTCCACATGTGCAGAAGCCTCGTCGGGTTGAAGGTCGATCATGTTGAGTGACTCCATTACCGATAGAACACCTCTCACTCCAATCTCAATGTCGCCCCTATCGAAACGCAGGGGTTCACCGGCTTCGTAAAGTAGGGTGCGGACTCCTTTCTGCTGTGCACTCGCCCTCAAGGACCCATCTCGGGTCTTAGAGTGAAGCAGGGCCGGTGCGCCAAAAGCGCAAGCTAGCTGAAGTGTTTCAGAATCATCCAAGTTGGCGCGAACCTGGGCCAGGTTGGTTCTTCCCTCGCCAGCCGTGTGTAGATCGATTCCATATTGGCAACGATCCACCACTTGATTGAGGAATAGACTCGCGATTCGTGCGGCCAGCGATCCTCGCATGGATCCCGGGAAGCTCCGATTCAAATCCCGGCCATCGGGTAGATAGCGGGACTGGTGCAAAAAACCAAATACGTTGACAATGGGGATGGCGTACAAAACCCCGTTCAGTTGTTCGGGTCGAATGCGTTCGAGGACCCTGCGGGCAATCTCGACCCCGTTCAGTTCGTTGCCATGGATGGCAGCCGAGATCCAAAGGCTGGGCCCCTTATTCGCACCGTTGAATACTTGAATGGGGATGGAAAGCTCGGATCCGTTGGGGAGTCGTGAAACGGGCAGCTCAACGCTGCGTTGGCTTCCAACCGCAATCTCCTCACCCCCAAATTCAAGTTTGGTGTTCATGGGAGCGAGTGTAGCACCGGACGGGGGGAGCTCTCCCACATGTTTTCGTACGGATTCACCTAGGGTTCGAAGGGTGGATCCGTCGGTTGGTGGGGGCAGAACCCCGGTAAATGGGATCACAGCCCGTTGGGGCATTGGACCCGTTGGCCCGCATGGCGCGATTCCTGTGGGATCCGATTGATTCCATGGACGTGTTGGAAGCAGCGGGATTCACATGTGTGCCAACAAAGTGGCTCCCGGCATGTGGGGGATCGGCCAGGGGTCGGGGCTTGGAGGGATTCGGCACAGGCGCTCCTTGGCGATGCATTGCACACAAGGGAGGAGGCACCGCAAGCGGTGCCTCCTCCCTTTGATGCTCGACCTGGGGTCGGGTTCGCTTAGACCTTTGCGGTCTTCTTGCCGCTTTTGACGGGCAGGTCACCTAGGGCGGCGAGGATGCCTTCCATGGAGGCTTTGGCGTCGCCGAAGAGCATTTGGGTGTTGTCTTTGAAGAAGAGCGGGTTCTGGACGCCGGCGTAGCCGACGGCCATGGAGCGCTTGGAGACGATCACGTTCTTGGACTTCCAGACTTCGAGGACCGGCATGCCTGCGATGGGGCTGTCGGGTTCGTCGAGGGCGGAGGGGTTCACGATGTCGTTGGCGCCGATGACGATGACCACGTCGACCTCGGGCAGGTCCTCGTTGATTTCGTCCATTTCGAGGACGATGTCGTAGGGGACTTTGGCTTCAGCCAGCAGCACGTTCATGTGGCCGGGCATGCGCCCCGCCACCGGGTGGATGGCGAAGCGGAAGTCCTTGCCAGCGGCGCGCAGGCGGCGGGCCAGCTCGGCGATGGGGTGCTGGGCGTGTGAGACGGCCATGCCGTAACCGGGCACGATCACGATGGACTTGGAGTCCTTGATGAGCTGCGCGGTTTCCTCGGGG
>JARGOW010000005.1 GCA_029212955.1 Planctomycetota bacterium
CTTCCCGAAGCCAACCTGGAGTAGTCCCCATGAGTCAACCCAACTGCAATCGTCGCGCCTTTCTAAAGGCCGGTCTCGCACTCGCGGCAACACCTTGGGCCAGTGCATGGGGTCAGCCGATCCTGCTGGGCAAAGATCCGAAGGTGCAAAGGACCCTCATCCTGCTCGAATTGAAGGGCGGAAACGATGGTCTATCCACGATCATCCCCGTGCGTGACCCGCTTTACAAGAAGCTCCGCAAGTCTGCGATCGTGCAGCCGAAAGACGCGATCGAGCTCGATCCGACCCACGGGTTGCACCCAAATCTCAAACGATTGGCCCAACTCTTCCAGGGTGGAAACATGGGCATCGTGGAAAGTGTGGGGTTGTCCAATGGCGTACGGTCGCACTTCAAGGCCACGGATATCTGGCATAGTGGCAACCCCGAAAAAGCCGGGGCCGCACCGGGCTGGGTCGCGCAATTGGGCGATCAAGCCTGGCGTAAGCGGGGCAGCGAAGCGGTCGTGCACTTTGGCGACAACCCGTTGGGCGCGCACAAGTCGGCGACGCGCAACTTTCTTTCGATTCAAAACCCGGACCACTTTGCCCTGTTGGGCAAGGGCCCCGAGAACTTTGAAAAGGCCAAACCCAAAGGCAAGGCCCGCAGGACCAAAGTTCCCTCCGGACAAGCGGCTGCACTGGAGAAGATTCGAGGGATCCAGGACCGAGCCCGCCACGAATCCCTGCGTATTCGAGCTGCGACGGCAGGCTATCGCTCGACGGTGGTGTATCCCCAAACCCCGTTGGGACGCAACCTCCGGGACATCGCTGCGCTCATGAATGTTCCGGTGGGAGCCCCGCCCCGTGTGCTCTCCACGACCTACGGAAGCTTCGATACGCACTCCCGGCAGAAAAATGGTCACGACCGATTGATGTCCGGATTGGACGAAGCTTTGGGCGCGTTCATGGAGGATTTGGGCCGCACGCCAATCGGACGCAACGCCGTGGTTTTGGCTTACTCCGAATTTGGCCGACGCGTCCAGGAAAACGGAAGCCAAGGAACCGACCACGGGAAAGGCGGTCCGTCGTTTGTTTTCGGACACGACATCGCCGGCGGTATTTATGGTCAGCCCCCCAGTCTTTCCGAGCTCGACGACGGCGACGTGAAAATCACAACAGATTTCCGAAGCCTGTACGCGACTTTGATCGAGGACCTGTTCGATAGCGATTCCCAGCGAATCCTGGGGGCTTCCTTCCCCAAGGTCGGATTCCTGGGATAAGAACTCGACGGCCCAAACCAAACAGGCCCCCGCCGGAGAGATCCAGCGGGGGCCTGTTTGTGTTTGCCCAGCGGACTTAGGCCGCCGAGAGGTCGTAGTGCAGTCGCAGAATTGCCTGGCGGTCAAACTCCAAACCCATGGTGGGGTAGGCCGTCGAGAAACCCTCCCACCGATACTCGGACCAGTTGCGTTGCAATAACTCCTGGTCGAGCTTGCCCACGCATTGGTAGCCGTAGTTCCATTCGACCACATCTTCGTCGCCGAAATTCCAATGGCTCGGGATCTTCAGGTCCAATACCTGGCCGGGAACCATAATGCCCAAGTCCGTACGCACGTGGTGTCGAATGGCCGTCTCTAGCTTCTCACCCAAGCCCAATTCGCTCTGCAGTGGACCCCAAAGGGACTCGACTCCCTGCCTGGCTTTGAGCTGCAGGTACTGCGGCTGGGATCCAGAGCGACGGAAGAGGAAGATCTTGATGCGATGGTGGAGTTCACCCATGGGAGTCGTTTGGGGGTGGTGGCGGACGAAGTTGTTATCGGTACGATTGCGCTTCGTTTCAATCCTGCCTGGAATTTGCTGGATCCCCCCGCCTGCAAACCCGCCCCATGGGGCTGTTTGTAGGTTTCCCCTGACTCAGATCTGGACAATCGATCCAATTCGGGTACATGTGAGCGGACCCATGGAAACCCTCGAAACCTGCCTGCAACGGCTCAACGGCCGTATCAACTGGGAGAAGCGCCTGCGCAAGGGCGCCATGCGGGTAGATCTGGCGCCCATGGTCGATCTGATGGAGCGTTTGGGCAACCCGCATCGGTCCTGGAGGGCGGTTCACGTGGCCGGTACGAAAGGCAAAGGATCCGTGGCTCGTCTGGTCGCAGCGGGCCTTATGGGTGCCGGATACTCGGTTGGGGTCTACGCCTCGCCCCATGTGGAACATATGCGGGAGCGGATTCGGATCGATTTCGACTGGGTTTCGGACGCGGCCTTAACGAAGGCTTTGGGTCGGGTCCTCGATGTGCGTGACGAAGCCGAGAAAGCGGGAACGGACGCCGCGGAAGCCACTTGGTTTGATTTGGTGACGGCTACGGGGTTCCTGTGCTTCGCCCAGGCCGGTGTGGATTGGGCAGTGGTGGAGGTGGGTCTCGGTGGCCGCTTGGATTCGACGAATGTGGTGCACGGGGAGCTCTGCGTGATCCCTTCGATCGAGTTGGAACACACGGACATATTGGGTTCCACCCACCGCGAAATCGCCCTGGAGAAAGCCGGCATTTTGAAGGTGGGCAGTGTGCTCGCCCTCGGGGTTCCCGTGGATCCGTCCAGAGGGGTAGATGCCGATGCGGGCAGTGCGATCGCGGGGGTTGCCTTGGCCCATGGGGTTTACTGGGAAACGGTTGCCCCCGAAGGCAGCTTTGCCCAGCGGAACTTGGAATTGGCAGCAAAAGGGCTCGACTTGCTTTCCCGAAGGGGACATTTCCGCCTATCCGGTTCGCTTTTGACCCCGGCTGCGGTTCACTCCGCTCGGCTGCCGGGCCGTGCGGAAAAATGTTCCCATGGGGGCCTGACCGTGGTCCTAGATGGGGCCCATGTGCCCTCCAGTGTCCATGGAGTTTTGCAACAGTGCGGAGCGGATGGTCTGCCCGATCGGGCGCCTCAGGTTGTATTGGGCTTGGGACAGGACAAGGATGCCCCAGGGATCCTCAAGGCGCTTTCCGGCGCGGTCGATAGGGTCCATTGCACCTCGGTAGAGGGCAGCTTGCACCGCGATCCGGTCGAGCTCGCGCACGAAGCACGCGAGTTTGATCTCGAGGCCCAAGTCCATGACCAACCCCTGGAAGCCCTCGAGGCTGCGGTTCAGGCCGCGAAACCGGACGGTTGGGTACTGGTCATCGGTTCCTTGCACCTGGTGGGAGCGGTCCGCAGCCAACTGAAATGCCCCGACCCGAGCGCCAAAAACCATGAGTAGCCTCCGCACCGACATGTTCCTCACCACATCGTTCCTGATCAAAGGGAATGTGGATGGGAAGTACACACGCCTTTCGAAACTGCTGGACGAGCACGAACGATTGTTCCTGCCCCTGCGGGATGTGATCTTGGTCGACCTCAACTCCAGGGAGCGGATCCAAACGCCACAGCTTCAAATCAATCTGAGCGAGATTCTGCTGGCGCACGAGTACCTGGACGAAGCCGGCGACGGAGCGCGTCGGGACATGGCTCGGGATCAGATCATCGACATGCAGCGTGTGCGCCTGTTTTTCACGGGGGCCTTGAATCTAGAGTTGGCAGGCGACATCCGCGCCAAGTCCTACGAAAACAGCGACAAGGCTTCGCGACGCTTTTTCGTCATGCGCAACCCGAAGGTCCGCGGCCTAAAAGACCACGGGGACGAGCACCTCAAGAAGTTGACCACGTTGAGCTATGCAATCCTGAACAAGGAACGCTTGAGCTACGTCTACGACTTCAATTAGTCGGAGCGCGGCGGTGAGCTGGCCCTAGGCTTCCGGTTCGGCTTCGGTTTCACCGCGGATTACGTCTTCGGGGTCGTAGGCCAGGTCCGGGCGGGCTTCGTCGAGCATGTCCAGGTAGCTGGCGTAGCGCGAGTTGGCCAAGGCGCCGCTTTCGACCGCGTCGGCCACGCCGCAGATCGGTTCGTGGTCGTGGGAGCAGTTCACGTAGTGGCAGTCTTCCAGGTGCTTTTCGAAGTCAGGGAAGAGGTCGCGGAGTTCGTTGCCGCTCACGTCGAACAGTCGGAAGGCGCGAATACCGGGGGTGTCGATGGCGTAGCCGCCCATCTTGAGAGGATGCAAGTAGGAGTAACTCGTGGTGTGTTTGCCCTGCTTCCAGTACTTGCTGACCTTGCCTTCTTTGATGTTGAGGCCGGGTTGAATGTGATTGAGCAAGGTGGACTTACCCGCACCGGAAGGACCGTAGAAGACCGAGACTTTGTCCTTCATGCGCTCGGCGATTTGATCCAGGCCGCGTCCGTCGATAGCGCAAGAGGAGATCACCTCGATCGGAATGCGCTCATAGGTCTTGGTGATCGCTTCGGCTTCGCCGTCCTTGGCCAGGTCCAATTTATTAAGGACCAGTACCACTGGAATCTCATGCCACGTACACGCGGCCAGAATGCGGTCCGTGCGATTGGAGGAAAAACCGGGTCGCGAAAGGGACGCGATGATGAACATCTGATCCACGTTGGAAACCAGCACCTGCTCCCGGGGATCGTGGGCAGAGGCGACCCTGCCCAAATAGTTGCGCCTTGGAAGAACACGCTCCACGGGAATCGGATCGCCGTCGTACCCCACCTCCACGAAGTCGCCCACGGTGATCGGGTTCTTCTGGGCGCCACGGATTTCGAACAGGGCCCCGCGGGGAGACGCCTGCACGGTTTCGCCGTCCAGATCCACGTGAACCACTTTGGCATCCACTCGCAGGACGCGTCCGATCCGGTTCTCCCGTTCCGGCTTCGTTGCACCGACCTCCTGGGGCTCAGAGGACATGGGGCACGATTAGAACCGGGACGTATTGTTGGGAGGTCAGCATAGGTGGGAGCGCGAGGGCGCTGCCCAGATGCTACGGAAAACCGGGCTCATGGCTATGCCGAACCCAGGTGAAGCCTTGGCAAATGGGGGCTTTCTGATCCATGGGCAGGCTCGGGCCCCGGATGGAGTCACACGGGCCCCTATTCGGCTTGGCGTATCGTTTGAAAATGGACCCTGCTGCATCGATGGGGCAGTGACCGTACCGTTGGTGGGTGGGGAGGGTCGAATGCTTCCAGAAAGGTCGGGTATTGGCCTTCCTACCCCTAGAGAAGTCCTTGCACGGCGTCGATTTTGTCCTGGACGGATTGCTGCTTGTCCGTGCGCGACCCCAATCGAATGGTGGTCGATATGCGGGTGACCCCTTCCGCATGCAACTCCTCATGGATGCGTTTGAGCGCGCCCATGACCACGTCGTAGTCCCCTTCGATGTTGGTGCCGTATCCATGCAGCATGGTGGGGAGCCCGGTTTCGACCAGGATGCCGTGGGCCTTGGCCACCTGCTCGCGCACGCTGGCCTGGCCGGTGAACGGAACCACGCAAATGTCAGCAATCACTTTCATGCTCTCATTCTATCCGATCCTGGGGGCTGTGATACCAGACCCGTTCAAAGGGTTGCGCAGGTCCCTTCGTGGAGCCGTCACATGACAAGCAACTGAATCACGGTGAGTAGGACGGTCCATAGAATGAGGGATAGAAATGCCACACTGAATGATCTCCACTTGACCTCTCCGAATTGCCAACCGCCCCATAGGAGGAAAACTGCGGGTAACAGGGAGGCAAATGCAGAGGCTGTGGCCGAAAAGAAGCTGACGACCATTTGCAGAAGTAGGCTGACTCCGAGGCAGTACAAGAAAAGCGCGTACCAGTCCAAGGAGGACCTGCGTACTCGAAACAGGCGACTGAGCAAGCCTGCGATGGGCGCAAAGGGAATGGCCAGCAGCATCAGCAAAAATGCCACATATTCCTGAGCCATCTTACTTAACGAGTATCTAGCCCCAGAACCCCCCGGTTCGATGGTCGCGGCCTCACCCAACTTAATGCGGATCATGATCGTGAAAATCAACCCGATGATGACGCAGTACTTAATCGGATTGGTGTAACTCTTGCGCTGACCATCCACCCATTCCCGTGCGGTTCTTCCAGGCGCCAGCAGAAGGCCCTTGGTGGTTCGCAGGATGGGCAGCTCCAGGTCGATGATGGAGGCAAACACGTCTCCCAAAATGCTTCTCACTTGCAGGGCCCCGACCCTGTTCGACTGCCCACACTCCTGGCAATAGCTTCCCGGAACCGGGGAGCTGCACTGTAGGCACGTCTTGACCTGATCTGGCTCGCGTGAGGGATCTGAACTCATGGGAGTACTCTACCCGAAGGCTGGCCAATGCGTCGTCAAGCGGCTCGCTCGGGTGTTCAAGGCCCAGAGCCCCATGGCAAGGGAGCCGAGTTTTAGCAGTCGGCCTGAAGGCGCTGGAGTTGGGTTACGGCGGTGCCGCGCAGTCTTCCAGGTGAAGCAGAAGGCTGGAACATCCAATCCGTTCCAGAATCTAATTGGCAAATCGAAGGAGTCCAGGGGGCGGCAGGCGGCGGCAGCAATGTTATAAATCGGGTATGCAAAGCCTTCCTGAGCCGATTCGCAGCCTTTCGAACACGTTGCTTCGCCGCGTGCGGGATGTGGCGGCGGGTTCTGGTGGGGCGGAAATCCTGCTTGAAGGGCGTCGGCTGATCGGCGACGCCATTTCGGCCGGGGTTCAACCCACGGAGATCTTGGTGCGAGCGGACCGGTTGGAAGAGGTGGACGCCTGGCCCGAGTTAGTGGATTGTGTGCGGCCGGTGGCTTCCAAGGTGTATGCGCGCCTGGGGTCGGTGAAGAATCCGCCGCCGGTGATGGCACTGGCTGCCAAGCCTGCGACCTTGGATTTGAAAGCCGTGTCGAGTGCAGGAGATCCCTTGGTTTTGGTTGTTGCTGGCGTATCCGATCCTGGGAACCTGGGGGCTCTCGCCCGTTCGGCGGAGGCTGCTGGGGCCACGGCCTTGGTTCAGCTGCAGGGAGGCGTGAGTCCCTGGAACCCCCGCGCCCTGCGAGGGTCCATGGGCAGCTTGCTGCGCTTGCCCGTTGTTTTGGAATCTGACGCCCAGCAGGTCATGGACGATTTGAGTTCAGCGGGATTTCGCCACATGGTTGCGGCGACCCGCGGCGGAGGGACCCCGCAAAATAGCGATTGGAGTGGCGCGGTTGCCCTTTGGGTTTGCGCTGAAACCGGAGCTGCGCCTGCGGTTTGTGATTCCATGCAGGGGGTCACGATTTCCCTGGCTTCGCCCGTGGAGTCCTTGAATGTGACCGTGGCCACATCGCTCTTGCTCTTTGCGGCGGGCCGAGTTCAGGGCGGTGGCGCGTGACCGATCTATTTGGCTCGGAACCGGTGGAAGAGGATCCCTTCGAAAGTGTGCAGGATGCTCCGCTCGCGGATCGCATGCGACCGACGACCATGGATGAGTACGTGGGGCAAACCCACCTGGTTGGACCGGGCAAAATCCTGGACCCCACGCGCCCGGGCTGGAATCAGCAGAGTTTGATCCTGTGGGGCCCGCCAGGCGTGGGCAAAACCACCCTGGCTCGCCTGATCGCGGCCCAGAGCGAATTGCGCTATGTGGCCTATTCTGCAGTGTTATCGGGCATAAAGGAGATTCGCCAGGTGATGGCTGAGGCCAAGGATTGGCGCCGGGCCCATGGGGTCGGAACCCTGGTCTTCGTGGATGAGATTCACCGCTTCAACAAGGCCCAGCAGGATGCGTTTTTGCCCTTCGTAGAACGCGGCGACATTCTCTTGATCGGCGCCACAACGGAGAACCCTTCCTTCGAGGTCAACGGCGCCTTGCTGTCTCGGAGCCGTGCGCTTTTACTGCAACCGCTCACGCCCGAGGACCTGCACGGTCTGCTCCAACGCGCTTTAACCCACGAAAGGGGGCTGTCCGGATCGGACCTCGATGTGGAGGACGGCCTGCTGAATGCCATGGCCCAAGCAGCAGACGGTGATGCGCGCCGGGCGCTTACCCTGCTCGAAACCGCGGCGGCTCTGGCCGGCGGTGGGGAGGGCGAGGGACCCACCGCGCTCACGCCCGATCACTTGAAAGAAGCCCTACAGGGCAAGGCGCTGCACTACGACAAGAGCGGGGAGGAGCACTACAACCTCATTTCGGCCTTACACAAGTCCCTGCGCAATTCGGATGTGAACGCCACGATTTACTGGCTGACGCGCATGATGGCTGCGGGTGAAGACGGCATGTATCTAGCCCGGCGCATGATTCGCTTCGCCTCGGAGGACGTGGGTTTGGCGGATCCATTTGCCCTGAGAATTGCGCTGGATGCCGCGGATGCTTTTCACATGTTGGGCTATCCGGAGGGCAAGTTGGCCCTGGTTCAAGCCGCCGCTTATCTTGCCCAAGCGCCCAAGAGCAATGCACTCTACGCAGCCTTGGGGGCCGCAGAATCGGATGTTCAATCCACTTCGGCAGACCCGGTTCCGTTCCACTTACGGAACGCATCCACGGGGCTCATGAAAGAAGCGGGCTACGGCAAGGGATATCGCTACGCCCATGATGATCCGGCGGCCCGGGACGAAATGACCTGCTTGCCTGAAAATCTGCAAGGGCGAACCTATTTGAAGTTGCCGCCAAAGCGGTAACAGAAACACCGAATCGGTCAAATTCAGGCTCGAAACACCGGATTCCGCTTGTTTTGGACCCGGTCAACTCCGTACAAGACTACCGTTCGAATCAAGGGGCGCCCTTTCGGCAACCCGTTCAAAGGATTTGAACGTCTGTGACGCACACAGTCGAGCCCACGTAGCTTTTTGCCACGTGGGTTCATTCATTTAATGGGAGGCCCTACCCGTCGTCAGGGCGGCGACAAATCCGATCAGGCCGCCGACCAGGTGGGCGATGGGCACGGGATCGAAAATAGAGTCTTGGGCTACGAAGAAGGATTGGCCGGTGATGACCTCGAAGAGGAGTTTAGCGAGGAATGCCAGGCCAGCGATCGGAGGTAGCCATTTGGTGATGTGGGAGCGGAAAGCGCCTTCCACATGCAGCCGTGTGGTCAACAGGACCATCAAGGCGGAGCCCAGCCCCGAAAGTCCCCGGTATGTTTCCAAGTGTGTGGTGGCCAGGAAGGCCACGGGGATCGCGACCGTGGATAGGGCCAGGGCCCAGCGGGTCCGCAGGGGCCAACGGCGCTCACAAACCAATCCCAACCCAGCAAACACGATCAGGTCGTAGATAAAGTGTCGGGGGCTGAAGTGCGCGAAATGCGCGGTGATCATACGCCAGGGTTCCTGCATCCAGTTTGCCGTTTGCAATTGGGTTGCAACCGCCAATCCAGGCATGCAGAAAACGAGCACAGCGGCAGCCGTACCCAAGAAAGTGGCGGTGGGCCAGTTCTTGGCCCACCGCCCGATCCCAACGGATCGTGTGGCCATCATCCCTTGCCTTCCTCCCCCCGGAGGTTGGCCGGTTGATGACGGCGGGTGCCCGCCGCTGCAAGCAAGACAGCGAGTCCTGCTGCCCAGGGGCCAAAGGCCCCTCCACCACCGCCCCCGCCTCCGCCAAGGCGGGGTGCGTTGCCTTTGAATGCGGGCTGGCTTGTGTCCACTCGCGAGGTCGTGACTGGATTCGTGTTGCGCACGATCTGGGCCGCCCGTTCGTTGACGATGCGTTCCTTGTTCTTGCGTTCGATTCCGCGTTGGGCGAAGGCTTCATCGCGCAGGACCAGCATGGATGTTTCATCCGTAACGATCTGGTAGGCGATACCCAGATCACGAATGGCGGTGCCGCCTTCCTTCTCGGATGAACGTCCCCGATCCATGTCGAGTTTGATCGAATCGATGCGGTCCAGAGCCCACAATCGCTCCAGCTCAGGGTATTGCTCGGTGAATTGTGGGAAGTCGAATTCCGTCGAATAGACCTTATCCTCGCCTGTTAAGCGGGCCTCCAGTTTGACGGTGGCTTTGCCGCCCTCGCTGTACCGGCCGAAGGAAACCAGCTGCTGCCCACGGTAGACTTTTCCGATGGCACCCAGGTCGGAGTCGAACGTACGTACGCCCGAAATGCTTAGGGAAGCGTCATGCAAGCATGCGTGGGTGACCTTAGATTTGGCCAGCATGATCTGACCGATCACATCATCCGCGTTGGAAATGCTGGCGTAGTACCCTCCGGTGGCTTCGGTGATCGTGCGCATGAGCGGCCAGTTGGCGGAATTGCCAAGCAGGAAGCCAAACAAGCGAACATCGTGGGAGCGCATGAGCTTGTCGAAGGCCTTCGGGTTGACGATGCCCTCGTTGGCCACGGCATCGGTGATCAAGACAACGTTGGTGGCGCGGTCGGCGTCGACTTTCTTGAGGCCTAGGCCGATACCTTTGTAGAGGTTGGTACTGCCCCCTACTTGGATCGCATGAACTTGTTTGACGGCGCGCTCTACCTCCTTTGGAGTGGCATTGCGGTATCCCTTGGTGATCTCCTGGGCGGACGTGCTGAAGGCGATGATGCGGAAGCGGTCCATGGGATCCAGGCGTTCGATCGCCTGGGCCACGCCGTCGGCCAAGGTGCCGAATTTGCCCTCCATGCTGCCGCTGATGTCGAGAATGAAAACGTAGTCCACGCCCCGGCTGAGCGGTTGCAGGTCCATGCCAGGGGTGACGATCATCATGAACGTTCCCGGCGCGTTGGGGTCGGGCTTGTAGGCCAGCATTTCGACCCGACCGGGCAGGTTGTCCGCCAGGCGGTAGTAGACGATCAGATCTGTGGTGAGATCCACGCCACCGGGGGCTTCCAGAAGAATGTCCCACCGGCCATCACCGAGTTCTTTGACCGTGGCCACGCTAGCCAAGCCGGGCATGCGCACGTCTTGAATGGGCCATGCGGACTCGATGACCGCGTGGAATGAGAAGCTGCGGTGAACCTTGGTCTCTTGGGTCCAGAAGGACTTGGCCACTTCATCCGTGCCGCCGTCTTCCAGGGGGTATTGGAAACGGCCCACTCCCGTGTCGATTTCAATGGGCTGGTAATACAGATAGCGGAAGCGCAGTTCGCCCTGGGCGGGAATCGGAGACACGTGAAAGTCGAAGACCTGGCCTTCGTTCTTTTCGGCCACGCCAGCTCCGTTGTCTTTCTCTTCTTCGAAGGCTTGACGGGCTTCGGCCTTGCCGACCACTTCGCCTTCCAGGGTGAGCTCGCCCAGGTACATGGTCATCTCGGACAGGCTGGCGTCCTTGGGGACCGGGACGCGATAGGTGGCCTCCTGGGTGGTGGGGTTGGGGTTGAAGAAAGTCTGGGTGACCTCGGTTCGTGCGAAGCCGTTCTGGATGACGACCTCAACGTGGTGATCGAGGATTTGAATGGGGGCCTGGGGCGAGCCCTTGAGAGTCAGGGTTCCTCCGGCTTGGGCTGGGGAGGAAAGGGCGAGGGCCCAGGCGAACAGGGCGAGGGCGATAGGAAGGCCAACGGTGTGGCGGAATAGCTTTTGCATAGCGGATAGTGGGTGGGGTTCTTGTTGAACGCCGTTGCCTATGCGCGAAGCGTGCCAGTGGGGCTTTCCCCCACGCTAAGTGCTTCTTTTTCAGTCAGTTAGACGGTTGGCGGGTGATCCGAGAGCACAAAGGCCTTCCGCCGACCCGTACATGCGTTGCCGTTGCATGTACATTGGATGTACAGATATGACCATTCTAAATAGTTCCGACTTGGCCTTCGCCAAGCACCTCCAGGGCATTGCCCGTGTGAATCCATTCCTGCCCGAGCGAGTCGAACTCGAACGCTTGGCCCTGGGTGATACCTATGTGGATATGGGGATGGCGAAGGCTTTTCAGCCCGGGGAGGGGCCGAATCCGAACATGCAGCCCCTCCTGGAGAAGGCCCGCCGGGTGCTTGCGGATTTGCAGGCTAGGGCGGAATCGTCCAAGACCCGAGTGAGCCAAGCGGATAAGGACGCCGCCGGGCACATCGCGCTTTATGTGCTCTACCACGGTCGGGTGGGCCAGTTGTATGAGCTGGCGGCCAAGATCGCCCTGCCGGGCAAGACGAACCATGTGCGGATCCCCTGGTTCCCGAAGTTCGAAGAGAGCACAGAGGCTGCCCTCACCCTCCAAGGGGAGCGCTTAATGCCAGAGGAAACCGCCGAGCGGCTATTGGCCTTGTTCTTCCAGATGGCGCGGGCCTTCGTGAACATCTACGCCAATTTCGTGGGCCGCTCACCGGCCGCGGTTTCCTTGCGCGCGTCCATGTGGCAGTCGATCTTTACCCACGACATCGCGCGCTATCGCCGGGCCCTTCTGAGGACGGATTCGGGTTCCGTCAACGGTTCGGCAGTTTCTTTGACTTCAGATATTCCGACCCTGGTCACCGGGCCCTCGGGCACGGGCAAGGAACTGGTGGCCCAGGCCGTGGGCCGCTCGGGATTTGTCCCTTTCCAACGTGAAAGCCTGAGTTTCGAGATCGATTCCTCGGCCCTATTTCTTCCGATTCATTTGGCGGCCCTGTCGCCCACAATCATCGAGTCCGAACTCTTTGGCCACCGCCGGGGAGCGTTTACAGGGGCCCAGGAGGACCGGGCTAGTTTCCTCGAGGTATGCGCACCCCACGGCGCCGTGTTCCTGGATGAAATCGCGGAGATCGATGGGACCCTGCAAGTCAAATTACTGCGTGTATTGCAAAACCGTGAATTCAGTCGATTGGGAGATTCGGTGTCCAGGAGGTTTCTGGGACGTCTGGTTTCGGCGACCAACCGCAATCTGACCGAGGAAATCGAAGCGGGTCGCTTTCGAGAGGATCTGTACTACCGCTTGAATGCGGACCACTTGGAAACTCCCAGCCTGCGCGAATTGCTGGACGGGGATCCGAACGAGTTGGCCCACCTGGTCGGCTACGTGGCGGACAAACTCCTACCGGACGGAGGAAGTGGTGAGGCCAGCGGATTCTCAGGCGAACTCTGCGACTGGATCGAATCCAGCTTGGGGCTGAACTACGACTGGCCCGGGAACTTCCGGGAGCTAGAACAATGCGCCCGCGCGGTTCTCGTGCGCGGCCAATACCGTCCTGGACCCACATCCGTCTCCGCGAAGGATGCCGGCTGGACCGGGCCCATAGCCGCCCTGGAACTCTCCGCAGACGAACTACTCACAAGTTACTGCGTTCAAGTCTTCCAAGAGGTCGGAACCTATGAAGGCGCGGCGCGGCGGCTTGGTTTGGACCGCAGGACGGTGCGTGCGCGCGTGGTAGGGGCGGGTGTCGCTCCGGGCTAGATCAACCTTACCGCAGGATGGAGCCGGGTTTGTTAGAGTGGGGCGACTATTTGACGCTGCCAATTTTCAAACTTCCGCCACATTGCTTGGCGCTCCATGAAGAATCAAAACGCGACCCTATTTCTCACCCTGCTGGCCGGAATCTTGCTTGGAAGTGGTGTGGGCTACATGCTCTTTGGGGGGAATCAGGTTCAGGCCGAATTCAGTTCGGGATTGTCCAACGGAGCCATGCCGGAGACGGCGACTCCCTCCGCGAGTACCCCCAAACAAAACACTTTGGTCGCATCGGTACCCGACGCGGTTCGCGCGAAACCCAAGAAGGCCGCGGTAGCGCAGGTGACGGATGTGGAGACGGAGAGGCTGATGGCCAGCGTGGATGTGGAAGAGGTGGACCGGATGGCTGGCGAAGGCGTGATCTTTGGTCACGTGGCTGATATGGACGGCAACCCGGTCGCCGGCGTTGTGGTCCGATTGACGGGGCGGGCGGAACGGAACCGCACTTCCTCAGTGTCCAAGGTGGGGAAGGGGGCTCCTGAGCGGCCTTCCCTGAAGGAAACGGTTCGGAAAGCGGCCCAGGGATACCACGAGAGTCGGGCAAGGAATCAAGAGACTACAACCGACGCAAACGGTGACTATCGATTCGAGGAATTGCTGGATCAGTCCTGGTCCGCAAGCGCCTATCTGAAGGGTCATCTGGTGGAAGTGGATGGGGGCTCCAATCGAATGCGTGTGGGATCGGAATTGGACTTCATCGCCAAACCGGTGATTCAGGTGCCGGTTCAGGTTTTGCTACCCGATGGGATGCAGCCCGAGCGCGCCGTCATCGATCTGAATCGCAAGGGCAAGGTCAGGCAGCGTCGGTCCTACGATTGGACTCCCGATGAGCCATTCCTGCGGGTGGTTCCTGGGCGCTATGAGGTTAGGGCCTACTCCCATGACGAACGCGGAAATGATCTCGCCGAGTTGGCTTCCAAGGAAACAAAACTCCAAGTCAAATTGGATGAGACGCCGGAAGGCTTGACCCTCGAGCTGGCACCCCGGTTGGGGATCAGTGGCTTCCTGAAGGCCGAGAAAGGGTTCCATAACCGGAGTAGCTGCACCGTTCGCATGCTGGCGCTCACGGCGGATCAGGAGGTAGACCTTAAGGCTCTCAAGAATTCGGACACCACCGAATGGGCCCAGGTGGGAACTCGATTCTCCTTTCCGGATCTGGAGCCTGGGCGCTATGTCATCGGAGTTGGCCGGGACTGGAGTTCTCCGATCGTGGCCCACGAGGTCATCGAATTGGTGGACCAAATGGCCGAGATGGATCTGACGATTCCTGCGGTGGACCGCTCCCATTCGATTCGGGTGTTGGCATTGGACGTGGATGGGGTTCCCGTGGATGACGTTCGTTTCAACATCAGTGAATCTGGGGCTGGTCGAAGCAATTCACGCGGCTTGGACTCCATGCGTGATGGGGACTCCGGTTACCTTTTGACGCTCCCCGATCGCTACACCGAGAACTACTTCGGGAAAAACAAGAGCGATTTGACCTACGCATTGAGTGCCACGCACGAGGATTTTGGAACGAGCAAGGTGGACCTCACAAGGGGTCAAACCGAGGTGTCTATCACCTTCCAAGTCCCGGGCACCCTAGCGGTCACGATCCCTGGTTACCTGGGAAGCGGACGCGAAGGGCGTGTCACCGTTTCCGCCAAAAAGAAGTCCGATGAGGAGGAGCATTACTTCTATGGACACGAGAAGGGCAACGTGGATGTGGATGGGGTGAGCCGTTTGGAGGGTCTCGAACCTGGCCTGTATGTGGTGACCATGGTGGTCAACCCGGCGAAGCAGGACGATCACTCCTGGACCCCGGGACGCACGGTCAATTCGGCGGAATTCGAGGTGCGTGGGGGTGAAAACAGCATGCGCTTGGTCATGCCGACCTTGTATGACCTGCGCGTTCACTGGGCGGATGCGGAAGAGGGCACTACCATTCAGTTGCAGAGCAGGGAGTCCGCGAACAATCCTTTCGGATTTGGTCAGATGACATTCGACTCCAGTCTGACGGTGACTTGGACGGACTTACCCGCCGGGGATTACACCCTGCAGTCCTACGGGGGCGAGTCCTCCGCCATGGAAATCACCGTACCTTGCGGGGAATTGGAATTCGTGCCCATGCTCATCAATGCCATGCGGGTGAGCATCACCGATTCCGAAGGGGATCTGGCCAAGGTCGGGCTGCGGGATGGCGACTTGATCATCGGCGCAGATGGCAAGGAATTTCAGGATCAGAGCGAGCTCATGGCTGTAGGGCAGGTCATTCAGAGCAAAACCGCAGAGGTGGACTTCATTGTTCTACGTGGAAACACCCGCGTGACCGTGCGTATCGCTGGAGCGGACATTGGGGGTTGGCAATCCATGGGAGGACAGATGCAGCCAGCTTCGCGATGATCCTTTGGGCGATCGGGCCGCCTATTCTTCGAGCGACGCCGTGAAGCGAGTCACCCGACTTTGGCCGGGTGACTCGCTTCACTTAAGCGCTCGCGGCCTGGTGCAAAGTGATTTGGGTGAAGGGGATCTCCCAGCCCTCCTGGTTGCAGGCATCAACGAGCAGGCGCTGGATGGCGCGATCGATTTGTTGGTAATGGGGCCCGGCGGGTGCGTGAAAGTCGGCGAGAATGGCGTAGTCGAGTGACGATGCGCTGGCTTCGATAAACTCAACCCGCAGGTCCGCGATGCATTCTCTGTCGAACTGTTTGTGCAAACCGCGTTCGAGATGGGCTTGCATCTTGGCGGGAATTTCATCCGTGCAGGTGGCCTGGTGGGAATAGTCGATTCCAAAGCGCTGGTTGATGCGGAAGCCCGTGCTTAGGTTTTCGATGGCAACGCCAAGGAAGTCGATGGTGGGGTAATGCACCAGGCTTCCTCCCAGCAATTGAACGTGTACGATTTCGGGGGATTGGAAGGTAATTTGGCCCAGGCGGTTTCCATCGATCAGGATCCAGTCGTTGCGGCTGGTGGGGAACCAGGGCTCGTGGGGCGCGCTCGCCCGAGATCTGAGTTCGATCATGTCTCGTAGGGGAACCCGGCGAACGCCGCCGGCGAGCTTGGGATTGACGAATAGCGTATTGATGGAAAGTCGGGTTACGCGCCAAACCAGTCCTTGATAGAGAACGCGTTCACCCTCACGGACGGCACCCAGGTTCAGAAGCAATCGAATCTGCTCAAAGAACATGGGCACGGCTGTCTTGCTGGCCCAACCCAGACCGAGCAGGATCAGGATAGCCAAACCAAGCATGGCCCAGTCCCCGGCTGAATAGAGCACCAGGAGGGCGCCGGCCACAGCTGCCATGCCGGTCAGCGCAAAATATAGAACGTCGATCAAGCGGGCGTAGAATTTACGCTCGCCACGGCTGTGCTTGCGCATGCGCTTGTTGACCAGGCGATAGGCGGCCCGCAGAACGAGCAGAACCCCCAGGAATGTGAACGCAGCCAAAAGCAGGTTGATACCCCGGGTCCGGAAGAATTCGCCGAACATACCCTGCATGGAATCAATGACGGAGCGCTTGCGGGCTTCGTGTTGCTCGAGTTGGAAACTCGCCACCGTGCGTTGGTTTTCGAGTTCGCGGACGCGGGCCTGCCATTCGTCCCGTGATTGTTCCAGTGCATCCCCGAGCAAGGGACCCTCATTGGCGGCCTTGGCTATGGCGATCAAATCGTCGAGTTGGTTGACCGCGGTAACCGCCAGGACCTTGTGTTCGGCGGCGTATTCGAGAGCGCCGCGCAACCGCTCCATTTCCCGGGGAGCCTCGGTGGCCGAACGCAGCTCCGAAACGATCGGCTTGAGCAAGCTTTCTACTTCTCCCAGCAAGTCAAACTTGGCTTCGACGCCAAGATCAAAGGCTCGCACGTCGATGCCGGTGGCCACGGAATCAAAGTCATACTGGAGCTTCTTGATTTCCGACTGGAGGGTCTGAATCCGAGCCAGACGGTCGGCAGCACTATCTCCCGTGCGGAGTGGGCCGCTCTGAAGAGCGTCGAGTTCCGCGATTTTGGCTGCCTTTGAATCGCGCAGCGCCGCGAGAGTTGCAAGCGAGCGGGTTTCGAGGCTCGATCCCCGGGGGATGGGGGGGGGCGCGGGCTCCATGGCCGGAGGAGCTGTTTGGGGCTCGTTCCCTTCCACGCCCTGGAGGGCGAAAGCTGTGGTCAGGGTGAGCGCGAGTGCGAGCAAGAAGCGAATGGGCTGCATGGTTGGATTCGGGCCGGTGGGGTAAAAACCAGCTCTTGTGGGGCAGCTTGCATGGCCCGCTTGGCCACGAAAAGGGTGGAGCGTCAGAAACTCCCGCGGGGGGCTCCGCACCCGGGTACCTGCCCGGAATGGGACCAATCAGCCCGATTCCTAAATGCCTGCTCCGCCCAAAGTCGTGAGGATTTGATTCAGGATTCGCGTGGTACGCGGATATTCCAACTCCAAATGGCCGATGGATTCCTTCACAGCATCGACCAATCCACCCTCGGGCGGGTCTTCCTTGTCCCCGTCCAGCTTCGTTTCCAAGTCGGAGATCAAGCCGTTCAACCGATCCAAAGCGGGACCCCGACCGAGCCCCGACCCGTTGATCTCCCGACGAAGTTGCTCAAGCGATTCCCGTAGTTTTGCGTCCTGCATAGTGTGTGTTCCTTTGATCCATACCCGCTGAGGGGGCCCGTGTACCAGGATACATTTCGGTGTTGAATTCGGGCTCCATCCCTCGCCGGAACCGTGAAACCTTGATTTGCCATGGGTTGAGCTGGGTTTGGTTGGTGACGAACGCACGGAACGACTCGGGAAAGTGTTCGAATTTGCGGGTCCCGAGGGTCGCGGGATGCACGGGTCCAATTTCTTTGGATTGGTTGGGAACCATTCTGGAGTTCTTGGCCCCAAGCCAGGGCAATGACACTCAACTGGAAAATAGGTGGCTTGGCCCTGGGCGCGGTGTTCTTCCTCGCGGTTCTGTTGGTTAAGCCCATTGGGGTTTCGACCCAATTCGTGATACTGAACGGGATTGTGGGGGATTGGGTCCGACCGGATCTGGTCACCGAATCCGCGGACGGATTCACATCAAGCAACGCTTACCTGGCGAAGTCCGGGGGCAAGTACGCGAAAGCGGTCTCCAATCCGATCAATTATGGCTTCCTGTTCGTGCTGGCCATGATGGTGGGCTCGGCGGTTTCGAGTCGCATGAACGGGGGATTGAGCAAGGAGGAAAAAGGGAGCCCGCGGGTCTGGCGGGATCGTTTCGGGAACGGGACCAGCAAGCGCTTCGTGGCCACCTTTGTGGGTGGCTTTGTCGTCCTCTATGGGGCCCGTTTGGCAGGAGGGTGTACCTCTGGCCACATGATGTCGGGAATGATGCAAACCTCGCTTTCGGGGTATCTCTTTGCGGCAGGTGCTTTTGCGGCTGCCATCCCCACCGCCATTCTGTTGTTCAAGAAAGGAGCCTAGAACCATGAGTATCGTACTTGCCATAACTCTCGGACTCGCCTTTGGATTCGTATTGGATCGGGTTGGAGCCACGAACCCGGGTTGGATCGTGAAGATGCTCAACCTGACCCACTTACACCTGATGAAAACCATCTTGCTTGGAATCGGCGTTGCATCAATTCTGATGTTCGGTGGTCAAATGCTAGGTTGGGTTGATGTGGGCCACATGTCCGTCAAGGGCGCCTACGCTGGCGTTTTTGTCGGCGGTTTGTTGCTAGGTTTCGGATGGGCGCTCTCGGGTTATTGCCCGGGTACCGGTGTCTGCGCCGCAACCGCAGGTCGCCGGGATGCCTGGCCGTTCATCGGGGGCGGGCTGCTCGGCGCGCTGGCTTACATGGTCACCTATCCTTTTTGGAAGGGAACCAGCATGCTCGACGGTGTTGCCGGCGGAAAGGTCACTTTGGGTGCCGTCCCTGGAGCCAAATATGAGGGGCTTTCGTCCCTACCTGGGGATTGGCTGGGGCTCGTTCTCGGGGCCGGATTTGTCGCGGTTGCATTCCTGCTGCCGCAGTCCCTACGCGCACAGCAAGGTCAATGAGGTAGAAGTGGGATAGGCCCCGGTGGCCATGGGAGCGGCGCAGTCTTCGGGCTGCGCCGTTCCTTTTGATTTGGGATCTATTCGAATCCTCGGTAGTCCATGCCCGTCAAGCACCAGTCGCCTTGACGCCTGGCGAATTCCGCAATCAGGGTGCGCTCGCCCGCATCGTATCCGACAAGGACCGCGCCACGTCGCTTCCCATTGGGCCGCTTGGGGACAAAATCTTCTGAGGGCATTCCGTCGATCAAGTACATGTGCTTGCCCAGGGTGGGAGGCTTGTCTTCCCAGCCCATGCGCTTGCTGCGGCGTTCGAAGTTCTTGACCCATTTTGCTTCGTTGCCTTTTTGCGCGAGCTGGGCAGCGGCCACGAAGTCGCCTTGATTCCAGGCCTTGCGGAATTGTTCCACGGTCGCCTCGACCGCACGTCCCCGGGTCATGGCGTACATGGTTCCGCCGCCTCCGAAGATGAGGATTAGGAAGCCGATAGCAACGATGATGTTGCGGCGCTTGGCAGCCTGCTGACTCGCTTCACGCGCACGGCGTCTGAAATCCCTTTGGTCCGCGTCGGTGAGGCCGCCGTTCCGTGCGCTGGCCCGCCGGCGCGGGGCCGATTCTTCTTCGGTAGCAGCCGGCTCTTCAGGCTCATCGTACTCTTCCTCGAATTCTTCTTCGGATAGGAGAGCTACCTCGCAGACCTTGCAAGACCACTCTTTGTCGAAGTGGGGAACCTTATATTTTTTACCGCATTCGGGGCATTCAGCAATGTGGGTCATAGTGCCCCTCACCGTACCAATGCCCCGCAATCTTGCAGGAGAATCTGTCATGGACCGCCCTGGCAATTGTCAGGCGTGGATCTTTCATTCCCCCGGATCAGGTCGCGGGGTTTTGGAATGTCAGGCCTGGGCTTGCAAGCGTTCGCTCAAGAGGCTGGTTCGCACGTTGTCTTCGGTGCTGTTTAGAGCGGTTTTGAGGGCGTCCTGCGAGCCCACGAGAATCACCAATTGCCGCGCACGGGTGATCGCCGTGTACAGCAGTTTCTTGCGCAGCATCATCCAGTGCTGGTTTGTGAGCGGGATGATGACCACCGGGAACTCAGCGCCCTGACTGCGGTGCACCGTAATGGCGAAGGCGGGTCGTAAATCGTTGAGCTCGCGCCCCGTGTAGGTCACATCTTGTTCCGGGTACTTTACGGTGACGGTCCCATCGGCGGCGATGTCGGTGATGCGCCCCATATCACCGTTGAATATGTCGCGCTCGTAATCATTGCGCGTGTGCAGAACGCGATCGCCGGTGCGCCACTTGTTGAATCCGATTTCAACCTCTCGGCCGCCGATGCCTTGGGCTTCACGCAAACGGTCGTTGAGCGCGTCCACTCCGCAATCGCCCTTGTACATGGGCGCGATGACTTGTACGTCCGTGGTCCAGTCCACATCAAAGGTGGCCTTGAGTCGTCGTGTGACCACGTCGACCAAAAGGTCGGCGGTGCTGGCAGGAGTGGGGCTCTGAAAGAAGTAGAAATCCCGGGAGAGGTCACCCTTGGTGGGGTACTCCAAGGCTTCCCCGGCAAGCAGGTGGTGGGCATTTTCCACAATCAAGCTGGACGCGCCCTGGCGGAAGATCTGCGTCAGGCGTTCCGTGGTGATCGATTCACTGGCGAGCAGGTCGGCCAGCACGTTGCCTGCGGTGACCGAGGGCAATTGGTCCGGGTCGCCCACCAGGATGAGCCTTGTGCCGTTTTCCACCGCTTGCAGAAGATGGTGCGCGAGAACCACATCGAGCATGGAGATCTCGTCCACGATGATCATGTCGGCTTCCAGGGGCTCGTCCATGTTGCGCGTGAATCCCGAGCCCTTGGCGTTGGGTGCGTAGCCCAGCAGGCGATGGACGGTTTTAGCGGGGCGGCCGGTGGCCTCGGACAGGCGTTTTGCGGCGCGGCCGGTGGGCGAAGCCAGCTCGACGCGGGAGCCCACGCCCTCGGCCAGGGCTACGATGAGCCGCACGATAGTCGTTTTGCCCACGCCGGGGCCTCCGGTGAGAAGTCCCACGGGGGTGGCGAGCAGACTCAGCACTGCATCGCGTTGGTTGGCCGACAGGTTGATCTCGCTCGAAGCTTCCATCTGGGCCAACTGGTCGACGGTGGCCAAGGGCTTGGCTTCCTGCTGCAGCAGCCGGTGTATGTTCCTGGCCACGTGCTTTTCCGAGTGGTAAAGCCAGGGCAGGTAGGCGTGGGCGCTGGGATCGGTCGGGGACTCGAGGCCAAGCACCTGGGTTTCGATGCGTAGTTTGTCGGCCTGGGCCAACTCCTGGAGGGCATGGGCCAAGTCGCCGGCGATGGTCCGGGGCAAGCTCAGGCGCTCGGTGGTCTCTTCAAGCAGGGAATCGATGCGGCGGCAGCTGTGGCCGTCGTCCGCGCTCTCCTGGAGGCTGTACTGCAATCCGGCCTGAAGTCTACGCGGATCGTGGTCGCCGATACCCAGGGAGCGGGCCGTCCGGTCTGCTGTGGCGAATCCGATACCTGGGATGACGGCCAGGCGGTAGGGGTCCCGGCGCACCTCGGCCTCGGAGGTGGCTCCGTGGCGCTCGATGACGGCCCTGGCTTGGTGGGTGGCTAGGCCGAGGCCTAGCAGGAAGGCCAGGGAGCGGTGCATGACCACCTGGTCGGCCAGGGACTCGCGTAGGGCCTCGGCGGCCTCGGGCCGCAGCCCGCGGATGTCGTCCAGGCAGGTGGGCTCGCTGGCGATACGGTCCAGGGCGTCGGTGCCGAGCTCATCCACGATGCGTTGGGCTGTGACCGCGCCCACGCCGGGGAAGGCCTTGGAGGACAGGTAGCGCACCAGGCCCTTTT
>JARGOW010000551.1:0-1495 GCA_029212955.1 Planctomycetota bacterium
TCGCCGTACTTTTGAAAATGGTCTGCGAGCTCCGCGCGGATCTCTCCTTCGAGGGTTCCCGATCCCACGATCACCCCGCCCTCTTTCAAGATTTTGATACCCGCCCCGCGATTGCGCGGATGCGGATCGATCACGCCCACGTGGATTTCCCCCAGGCCTCGCCGAACCAGTTCCCGGGCGCACGAGGGGGTTCTGCCTTCAAATGAGCAGGGCTCCAGGGTAACGAATGCGGTGACGTCCCCCAGGCCACCTTCCACCCCGTCCATGGCCGCGACCTCGGCGTGGGGTCCACCCGGCTCCTGGGTGCAACCCGTGGAAATGACCTTGCCGTCGCGGGTCAAGACGCAACCCACCGCAGGATTGGGGAGACAGCGTTCACCCCCCTTGCGACCCTCGGCCATGGCCAATGCCATGAAGTGCTCGATCGTGCTCCTGTCCATGACCAAAACTGTCCTCACACCGGCGAGGAAAAAACCAGCACAGCTCCCGCCCGGGAGGGGCCCGGCCGGGTCGCGCGGGACATGCGCAACACTGAAATACACTGGAAAGGCACCGTTTGCAGGACGCTATGGGGGGAAAGCCCCCTCAACGGCCTCCATTCTGGGTTTTGGCTATGCAAGTTTGTATTCTCAGATCCTGCCAAGACCCCCCCAACGTGGACTCATACATGACAACCATGCGCCCCCATTCCTTCCTCAATCTCAAAACCGTCTTGGGTTTGTACCTGTTGGTTTTGACCACCGGTTGTGCTGTCCCCAAACAAACTTGGCAGGAATGGATGGAGGTCGAGGGGGCTCCCCAGGCCATCGTGGCCCGGGCCGTGCCCGCTTCATGGAGCGAGCCCCACCTGGAAGCGTTGGTGTTGGCCGAGGGATACGAGATTGGCGATGCGGCTCGCACGGGCGAAGGCTTCAACCTGGAAGCCCGCAATCCCGGATTCCCCGAAACCCATATCGAGAGCATCCACGTGGACCTCTCGGATCCCAACCATGAAGTTTGGATCCAGTGGACCGGCCCCCAAGCCCACATGGGACCCACGGGCCCCTGGCGCTCCAACCCCGGCCGAGGCATCCCCGAATGCGACTGTGATGATTTCGAAGGCAGCAACACGGTGGACTCTTGGTGCACACCCAAGGGCCTCTTCCCTGTCGCCGGTTTCACGGATCACTTGGAAGGCGTGACCGCCTGCCATTACGTCACGTGGATTCAGCATGCGCCGCGTTACATCGGCTTGCATTCCCACAACTTCATCCCCACCTGGGCCAACTCCCACGGCTGTGTGCGAGTCCCCTACGACGTCTCGAAGCTGATCCACAACAACAGTCTTGTGGGCATCACCATGATTTCGATTGGTGGAACCTGGACTAGGCCCGACGAACCTCTGGACTTCTAACCCCCATGGGGATTCCGGGTTCCATGCGATTTTTAGCCCGGACCCACCTGCTTCCCTTCATCCGATGTGGTTGGTCTTACTAGCTCCTGTGCGAATCTACGA
>JARGOW010000551.1:1537-3008 GCA_029212955.1 Planctomycetota bacterium
GTAGCAAACCGAAGCATCGAAATCGAAGTCCTTACCGGTCTGTCGCTCGTGGGCGCTCGATGCCACCGCAAGCAAGGCTTCAAACTCCATGTCCTCGGGCATCGCTGAAGGATCCTTGAGAATGGCATCGAAGGCCTGACGACCATTGGCGACCACGCAACAGCGTGCGTAGAGAAATCCATCCACGGAAAAGGGCTCGTCCGGCCCCCCATAGGAGTTGCCGCCGGTGTGGCGTGCATGGGCCTCCGTATCGAGGGCGTGTAACTTTTGCGCCAGGTGTTCCGCAAAACCTTCGATGGCCGCCGGCTGCCTTTCGGCCAGCGCTTTCACGAGGGGTTCGCAGACGGCCTCGTCGTCTCCGGCCTGATTCCAATCCAGCTCGCCGATCAGATTCCAGAATTCAAACTCCTCCATTTCGTCCCCGTCACCGGGCGGATAGCAGTGGATGGAAAGGCAGAGTCCAATCTCCACGGCCTCATCAAAGTATTCGATGAGCTCACCATCCTCCCCGTCGTAGTCCTCCCTCGATACGAACTTCGTCTCGTGGAGCACACCCGGAATCCAGCCCGAATCTGAGATGTAATGCCGGGCCAGGACTTCCGCGCCCTCTATCTCCTGGAAGTCGATCCAACAGGTCACAAACGCGCCCGCAGCCCCGTCGGCTGCTTCGTCTCGATCCTTGGTGGGATCCGGGGTTGCGTGAATCAAGAAGGTATACATGTCAGTGGAATGGGATGTTGGACCGTGCGGTCCGTTGGCTGGATGCGTTGGTTGGAAAGTTCAACCGGGGTGTCAGACTTTGTTTCAGCGGCGCAAGGGGTGCAGTGTGCTGGCTCGCTAGATCTATTCCGCTGCCGGAATCCGTAGAAGACCCATGTACCAGGTCACGAGCTCTTCCAGGTCGGTGGATCCATCCTTGTCGCCCGATCTCGAGAAAGCGCCCACGGCAAAGGGGGCTTGGCCCTCGAGGAACGGGCCTGCGATTCCAAGAAGTTCCTCGCGGTTGGACCAGTGCCCTTCCGCCATCTGAAACTTGTAGATTCGAAATCCTCCAGCCTCCCCATTCACGGGCCTTTCAAACTCCTGCACGAACTCGATCGATTCCGGGGCCGAACCCAATTCATTCGGGTGCATCATCCAATAGGCGAGCACGGCCCTTCCTTGTTCTTTCACTTCGAGCCACTGGGCAGGAAACGACTCCAGCTTCTCAAAGTGCTCCAGCATGCCGAACAGGGAGGGTCGAGTTTCTGGGGATCGACCTAACGCCTGCACTTCCGAGTCTTCGAACGACTGGTCCTGCTCCAACTTCGCTTGCAAACCTGCCAACTTCTCCGCAATCTCCCCATCGCGTTTGGCTGCCCCACGCGCCACCGAAGACAGGCGCCACAGGACAAAGGCTACAAGGGCGGCGAGAATACCAATGGCGATTTTCATGATCGCCCCATTGCACCGAATCGCCGCGACCGGCTCC
>JARGOW010000552.1 GCA_029212955.1 Planctomycetota bacterium
GACTTTGGACATGAAAACCCTAACCTTGCGCCGAACTCGTCGAGGGTTTCCTGAAGCACAACCAAACCGCAGTCAGGTAAACCGCCAGGACTCCAAACTCGATCAAGAGTGGAATACGATTGGCGCGGGTCATGAACGCCACGGTCACCTGCCCAAGGTTCACGCCTTCGCCATAGTTCATGAACAGGGGCAGGGTGGCTTGACCGGGCTGGCTAAGGGTTTCGTGCTCGGTGGCGGGGAACGAAACAAAGGCTCGATACACCAGTAGTTGTGCTGCGAGAACCGGCCCATAAAAAAGTGCTTGGCCCGTTGGACTCTTCCACCCCAACCATCCATCGCGCAGGGCCCAACCCAAAATGGGCAGGAACCCGGGCAGCAACCAAAACACAAAACGGTCGGTGTGGTTGCCTGCGATCGCCGATAGAACAGCCATTCCTGCGAGGAAAATCGGGAGCTCCACATGCTCTCCCAAATCCTTGCGCATGGAACCCTTGCCCAACGCAATCGCCACAATGAACAGCAAGGGTCCGATCGCCGTCATGAGGCAAAGCAGAAGGATCTCGGGGAACTGGCGATTGCGCTGGAAAGACGCTTCCATGTGCGAAAGCGTTTCATACGCGCCCATGGCGTCGTGCACCATGTACCGGGTGGCCACGAGAGAACCGATGGTGCATAGCAAGATCAGCATTCGGTAGGCGGTTTGCCTCGAAGCCAATCGCGCGTCCCCATTCCCCACGCAACGCAGCAAGTGAGCCCCCAGGAACGTCAAAGGCACTACCAGCACCACCTCTCGCACCAGCGCTCCCAAACATCCCAAGACCACCAGCCCCGCAGTGCTTCTGAAGTTCAAAACCGGGTTGACCTTGAACATCCAGAAGGATGCCAACACAAACGCAAACGCCGCGGGCTCCACATTCACTGGCAGGAACGGTACGTAACGGAAGGGCGAATACGGATTGGCGATATAGAGCGCGACCAACCAACCTGCCATGGCGCGGCTCAATCCATAGGCGCGCAGGAGCAGATACAAAAAGAGCACCAGAAGCACACCGAACACGATCCCCACCACCTCATAGCCGTGCATCGGGTCGTCCGGAAAGAGCTTGCCGACCAGGAACGGCACGCCTAGGCGATACACGAACGGCTTGAAAGTGGCGATGGGCGTGCCCTCCGCCACTTGGCCCGCCATTTGGTAATAGACGGCGCTGTCGTAGGGCCTCCCCTGCTCATACCCGATGCGTTCCTGGGTGAGCGTATAGGTAACAGCCAGAACCACGCACACAATCAGTGGGGTCCACGGGGAGCGCAGTGCGGTAATCACCCGCGAATTCTAACAAGCGATCCGCCGCTTGTTTCCAGGGCTAGGCCTTGGGTTCCACATTCACCATCCACTTCGAGAACTCCTCCAGGAATGTCTCGAAGCTGGCCAGGTGCTCGGAGGGGAACCCGTGGTGCTCCACGTCCTCCTGCAATGAGCCCCTGAAACACTGCAACCACACAGTTCTGGCTGCTGCATCAATCTCGAAAGGGAAGTGCCGCATGCGCATGCGCGGGGGTCCGTAGTTTTCGGTGTACAAGGGTGCCCCGCCCATGACTTGCACAAAGAACGCGGCCGAGCGACGGGAAGCCGCTTCCAGGTCGTCGGCAAACATAGCCCGGATCGGTGATTCCCCGATGCGCTTGTAGGTATTGGAGAGGATGCGAAAAACCCCCTCCTCGCCTACGGTTTCTAGGATCTCCCCACTGGGCCGATCCACGCGGGGGGGGCCACCCTGGGGTGTGTAGATGGGTTGGGTGCGCTCGGGCTGTGCCATGGCAGATGATAAAGCCCTTCCCGGCACTTTCCTTGGAGTGGTTGGGGCTTTTGGACCTGTGAAAGCGGTCTCCTGGCGCCCAGAAGCTCGTTCCAGGGTTTTAATTCGATAATTCCAGAATTACAGTTGTACGCTACCACCAAACGGTCGAGACTATTTCCATGAGCATGGAACAAGTAGCGACCCGCCTGGCAGCCCTCGGCAACTCCACACGCCTGGAGATCTATCGGATCTTGGTACGTGCCGGACACACCGGACTGCCCGTGGCGGGCATACAAACCAAACTCGACATCCCAGCCTCCACCCTTTCCCACCACCTGCGCAAGCTGGTCGAAGTGGGCTTGGTGAGTCAGGAACGTGAGGGCACGACCCTGATTTGTCACGCGGATTTCAGCGTGATGGAAGCCACTTTTGCCCTATTCCAAAGTGAATGCTGCGCCGATGAGCAGGGCGCGCAGGCCTGTAAACCAGGTGAAACCCCCTGCTGCTAAATCGAGGAAACGAACATGTCTGAAAAAACAAGAGAAGCCGTCCGCAAGGGATACGGAGCCGTTGCACAAGCTGGACTGAGCTCCAGCCATGACGGAATCAAAAGCATCGCCAACGCCTTTGGCTACAGCGACGAGGAATTGGCCAGCATTCCCGCCGAGTCCAACATGGGTTTGTCCTGCGGAAACCCGGTGGCCATGGCCTCCATCAAAGAAGGTGAAACCGTGGTGGATCTGGGTGCAGGAGGCGGATTGGACGTTTTCTTGGCCTCCAAGAAAGTCGGCCCCACCGGCCAGGCCATCGGCATCGACATGACCGGCGATATGGTGTCCCTGGCCCGCAAGAATGCGAAAAAAGGCGGCTACGAGAACGTGCGCTTCTACCTGGGTGAAATCGAAGCCATGCCGCTTCCCGACAATTCGGTCGATTGTGTGATCTCCAATTGCGTGCTCAATCTTTGCCCTGACAAGGACGCCGCACTCAGGGAAATCCACCGCGTCCTCAAGCCGGGTGGTCGCCTGGCCGTGTCGGATATTGCCCTCAAAAAAGAACTCCCCGCCGAGATTGCCCAGGAAGTCGCCGCTTGGACCGGCTGCATTGCTGGCGCACTTACCATCGCCGACAACCGCGACAAGTTAGCCAACGCAGGCTTTGGACAGGTGGATATCCAAGACGCGGGCAGCGACTTGAATGCCTATC
>JARGOW010000006.1:0-14204 GCA_029212955.1 Planctomycetota bacterium
GATGGCCGTTCCGCCAACCCTATAACCGGACGGGATGGCGCCGAAGGGACGTACACGATAAACGCCCTCATAGGGCCATTCCTGGGCAGGGCGCTTGCCTGGCTCGCGGACTTTCTTCAGACGCTCCATTTCCTTTTCCTGCCAACTCTCAAGCTCGTCGGTCTCCAGGCGGCCGACCGGGGCGTCGGACTTGTACCGTTCCTGGTAAGAAACCAAGATCCTCACACCTTCACTGATGGCGGCTTCACGAGTGATTTTCGCGGGGGCTTCGGTACTCTTCGCGGGTTCGGGTTCCTGCGCGAAGGAGAGCGCTGCGGGAAGGGCGAAGAGTAGGGGCACGAGGCAGAGTGAAGTGGTGATTCGCATGGAGGGAGGCTGCTAGGAGTGGGTAGGTGTTCGGTGGTATTCCGCGGAATTCACGACTTATTGAGCCAATGGCGCAATCTATCATTTTCGGGGATCGGGCCCATGTGCACCAGGGGTTCACCCACTTGCACGCCGATCTGCTCACCGAAGTAACGAGCCTTGGTTGTGATTCGTTCTTCGATATTGGAACCGAAGAGGAAGTGTTCACCATTGTCATCGGGCGTTTGCGGCGTGAGTTGGGATGCGTAGCATTGCACCAACTCCAACTTGCGCTTCCAAACCGGTGAAACGTCGATGACCATGGTGGGTTCCTGGGCCACGTGTGACAGGAAGTGGAAGATGTGGGCGGGACGATGGGGGCTTTCGTCACCAGCAAGCTGGGCCAAGCGCTTAAGGCCGGAGAGGTACCAAGCCTCACGCGCCAGGTGTCCCGCGGCCATATGATCGGGGTGCAAATCCGTGGGATGGTGCGCCAGGATCACGTCGGGCTGGGTTTTGCGGATGAGCGACGCCAGTTTCTCGCGGTTTTCCACGTTGGACTCCACCCTCGAATCGGGCAGGTTCAAATTGAAGCGAGCGTGGATATGCATCAAACGATCCGCGGCCGCGGTTTCGTTGTCACGGTCGGCCTGGGTCCCGCGGGTCCCCATTTCGCCACGTGTACAATCCACAATGCCCACGCGAGCGCCAGAGTCGATCAAGCGCAGGATCGTTCCACCCACCGACATTTCGGCATCGTCGGGGTGGGCGGCCACAACCAGGACATCAAGTTTCATTGGGATTTGGGTGTTTCGATGGTCAAGGCTACGGGTTCGTTCGAAAGGCTTGGAAGAACAGCGTACAGGGCCGTGATGTATTCAGGACCGTAGCGCGCGTAAAACTCCAGTGGGCCTAGGACTCGTTCCTGTGGTTTTCCACGGGGCATGAGTCGGTTGTTGAGACGACGCAGGTGCCGTCCGGTCTTGCCACCCTTGTTTTGGTGAATGCGCTGGGCGGTGGCGAGGATCTTCTCGATTCCAGCGGACATGGCGTCGCTGGCACGTTTGAGGCTGCGGTCCATCGAGGGTTCAATGGCCGCCAGCGGAGCTCTTTGGGCGTTTAGAGCACTTTTGGCATCGTCCAGGATCTGTCGAATGTCCGTGAACACCTGGGGTGCTTGCATGGACTCTTCCACGGGTTTGAGTTCCCCACCGGCCTTCAACACCTGCTCCAAGCTCACGCCTCCCTTTTGAAGGGAGACCGTGCTTTCCTGATCGACAAAGATGGCCGAAACGCGCGGAATGAAGCTCGTCACGGGCGTTTGCGTGGCCTTTCGCGCCTGGATGAGCTGGGCGTGATAGGCCAATTCTCCAAATCCCCCAACGTAGGCGTTGGTTGGCAAGACGAGGTCTTGGATGAGGGGGCGGAACAGGGCTCCAGCGGACCAAGAGTCGGAGTCTTGGCGAATGCGTTGTGCCAACTCATTGCTGGGGATCGGCTCCGTTTGGCCATCGATCTCATACCCCGTTCCATTCCAACGAACCGCGGTGCGGCCGTTTTTCCCCACGTGGAATAGAAGGGAGGCATTGGAAGGGTCGATTCCCGGGGCGAAATCGGAATCGCCCCCGTCGTTCAGGGCTCGGGCGCCATCCAATTCCACAACCTGGGCCAGGGCTTGGCCTAGGGGCGCTCGAATCCAATCGGGTTCGATCGGGACTAGGCCCATGGGGCCAAGCAGCTTCAGGAACACCCGCGTCATGGCATTCGGCAAGCTTTCCCCATGCTTGGGCATGAAAAGGTCCACGCCTTCGTCGCCGTGGGGATACATGCCGAAGTTCTGCTGCAGGAAGGCTCGAATCGAACCCAACCCTTGGGCTTCCTCGTCCAGGTGAATCTCAGAAAGCGGCCTACGTCCCGAAGAAAGTCCGGAGAGGGAAACTTTTTGTAGATCTAGGTTCCGGTTTTGAATGTAGCTGTGATGGACCTCGGCGACGTCGTGATCATCGGCGTGATTCCAGAAGATCGGCACCACTCTTTGACCCCACTTTTCGGTCAGTTCTGCGGCGAGCTTGCAGGCTTGCATTGCCTTGTACAGGGAATACAAGGGGCTGCAAAGGAAGCCGGGTTGTTGACCCGTCACGATGGCTAAGGTGCCTTCTTCAGCGAGAGCATTTAGGCTGGAAAGGCTCTCTGGGGGCATAATTTGCCCTTTTAGACCATCTTGCACGGAGTCCCGCAGGCCCACGCGGTGTGATAGGGACCACACATCTTCCTGGGGGGAAAGGTCCTGCAGGTCTGAAATGACGGGCAAGCCATGGACCTGTCCGCGCTGTAGAGCGTGCTTGGCTAGATCCGACAATTCGGGCAAGCCAGCGGTGACCACTTCCACTTGGATATTCAAGCCGAGTCCTTAGTTCACCGGGCTCAGATCCAAAGCCCTGAACTCGGCGATCATGGTTTCAGCCGCTTCTCGCACGGCGTCTTTCCAGTGTTGGCCGGGCTTGGCCTTGGGATACAGAATTCCACGGGAGGAATTGACCAAGCCGCCAGCGAAGTGGGGGCCGAACGCCGGGGTCAGTTCGGCAGCGCCACCGCCCTGGGCGCCGTAGCCAGGGATCAAGAAGGGAGCTTTGGGCATGCGCTTGCGCAGGGCGGCTAGGTCGGTGGGATGGGTGGCGCCAACCACCGCTCCCACGGAAGAGTATCCGCACTCGCCCATAAGGTCCTGACCCCAGCCAACCACAGCATCGGCGACCAATTCGCTCAGTGTGGGATCCCCTTGAAGCTGGAATTCGGCACTTCCGGGATTGGAGGTGCGAACCAGAACGTAGAGACCCTTGCCGCTCTCCTTGCAAGCTTCGAGGAAGGGCTCTATCGAGTCGCTACCCAGGTAGGGGTTGATCGTAATGCAGTCGCAAAGGGTCTCGGGGTCGGTTCCGCGCATGCCGGTCAGGAAGGCTTGTGCATACGCCGCAGCCGTAGATCCAATGTCGCCCCGCTTCACGTCGCCGATGACCAACAGGCCGGCTTGGTGGGACTTTTTGACGACCTCTTCCCAGGCCTCGACTCCGGCCACGCCAAGGGCTTCAAAGAAGGCGGATTGGGGTTTGACCGCGGGGACAAGGTCGGACACGGCGTCGATAACGCCGTCAAAGAACCGAACCACGTCTGCGGCCATCTCGGCACGCGTGGCATCCGAACCATGCACGGCTTCAAACTCTGCGGGCATCTTGCCCAGGTGTGGGTCCAAGCCCACCAAACAAGGATTGCGCAGCTCCAGCACCCGACGGAAGAGATTGTCAGCAAAGTTCATGGGGGCCATTCTATCCACTGCCAGGGCATACATGAACCCTTGCTGTGGGCTCTCCTTTGAACTTAGCGGGGTCCTGTGCGCCAAGTTCTAGGGGCAACGGCTTTCGACCATGGGCGGTTCGTGACGCCCACCGGAAGTGGCCTCGGTTGGCGGCATTTCTTGCATCTTGCGCGGGCAGAACGAGTCCGTGGGGTCAGCAACCTTCGCATGGGTGCTTTTGGGTTGCAGTACTTTCACTTGCGGCCCCAGCACGGGGTCGACTCGACCCAGGATTGACGCAACCGGTTCCCACTCGGGGTGGACCCGTGGGGATTAGGCCGCCGGGCGCAGTCTTTCGTCCAGAGCGGCAACCTGCTGGGCGCTGGGAACCAGGACTCCGGCGGAGACTGTGATGCGCAGGGCTTCATCCACGGAGATGTCGAGGGGGACCAGGCGACTCTCTTCGATGAATACGGTGAAGCCGGTCATCGGCATGGGCGACGTGGGGATGAAGACGGACGCAAATCGGCCATTGAGGCCTTCGTGCATGGTCTTGATGCCCGGGCCGGTCACGAACCCGATGGCCCAGATATTGTCCGCTGGATAAGGCGCTGCCACCACCGTGTCGAATTCGAACTCGTTGTCGCTGAGGAAGAACTCGGTGAGTTGTTTGGTGTATGGATAGACCGTTCGTACCAGGGGGATGCGGTGAAGAAGGCGGTCGAAGGTTGCGATCAGACCCCTGCCCAAGAAGCCGGACGCCAGGTAACCGAGGAACAGTACCAGGATGCCTGAGAGCACGATGCCCACGGCCGGGTGCACTTCGGCAACAACCGCATCTCGCAGTTTTTCGCTGTCGATGGCCAGGGATTCGAGGTCGCGGGAGAAGGTTTCTTGCTCCAGGCGCCATGCGGTCAGGGCGGCTTGGAAAGAAGCGCTTCCCAGGCCTCCGAACTCCTCCAATCGGTCCGCGAGTTCGGGGGGCAAACCCTCTTCGGCCAGGAATTCCCGGGCGTAGGGGTCGATGTCCATGGATCCCAACACGGTCCAACCCATGCCGTTGCCTTCGAGTACGCCGTAGATCACACCATTGATCGGACCGGTCACATTGCGGCCGACGAAGTGCCAGATCGAGGTGAAGATAAACACCGTGAGCACCGTGGGCAGCAACACGGCAATCCCGCGCAGGAAGAAGCCGCGCTTTTTGCCTCTAACCTTGGTCTTGGTGGGGTGCTTTGAGGTTTCCGACATGGTGGAGCGAGAGCTTCCCCGTGGATCGGAACAATCAGCGATTTCCTTGAGGGTGCGGTACCGTTTTAGAAACCCCAAAAGGCGGGTTATCGGCCCCCAGAAGCCCTATCAGTCGGATTCGGACGCGCAGGCGGAAAAGAATTCCGAGGCGATGGAGTCGGCCAGGGGACGGCCTGCTTCGCTCAGGCGGAATCGGTCTCCCGACATGTCGAGCAGCCCCTGGTCCAGAAGTCTTTGGGCCATGGGAAGGGCGGGATCTTCGGTTTCCTCGAAACCGCATCGTTCCCTGGCTTCAGCTGGGGTGATGCCGCGTCGAAGACGCAGGCCAAGCCACCAAGTTTCTGCCAAACGTGCCGGGGGCGGTAGTTCCTCGCACCACTCCAAAGCATGGCCCCGGTCGCGAAGAAAGCGTTTGTAGCGTGCCACGCTGCGCGAAGAGGCTCCCCGCTTGTGGAAGATCTTGCTTGCCGCACTGGGTCCGATTCCCGCGTAGGTACCGTTTTGCCAGTAGTTGATGTTGTGTAGGCACTCGTGCCCAGGCCTGGCGTAGTTGCTGACCTCGTAGGCGGGGAGCCCGGCCGCCAGGGTTAGCTCTTCGGTTATCTCGGCAAGCTCTAATTCGAGTTCCTCTGGCGAAGCGACCAATTTGCCCTGTTCCAGCCATCGTAGGAATGGAGTGGATTCCTCGAAGGTCAAGTTGTACGCGGCCAGGTGGTCGGGTCCGCGGTCAAGAATTTGGGTCAGATCTTCGCGCCACTGGGAGGCCGTTTGACCCGGATTGGCAAAGATCACGTCGAGGTTGATGGAGGTGCATCCTGCGCGTCGCGCGGCTTCGTAGGCCGCCCAAGCGTCATCCACGCTGTGGACCCGGCCGAATTGCTCGAGGGTGTTGGATCGCAGGCTTTGCATGCCGATGGAAAGGCGCGTGACACCCAGGTCCAGCAGGGCACGGGCCTTGTCTTCGGTGAGACTCTCGGGATTGCATTCGACGGAGACCTCCTGGGCGGTGGAGCGAAAGTTTGTTCGACGATCTAGGGCTTCCATCAGTCGCTCCCAATCCGGAATCGAAAGCAGGGAGGGCGTGCCCCCGCCAAAAAAGACGGTCTTCGGGGATTCAGGGGCTCTTTGCTCTACCTCGATGAGGAGACTGTCCATGAACGATGGGATGTCCTGACCCTCCGCTGGAAGCGAGTAAAAGTCACAGTAGTGGCATTTTGTGACGCAAAACGGCAAATGCACGTAAATGGCGGTGCCGGGGGGCGCTTCCGGTAGGGGATCGGGCAATTCCGCTTCGGAGATGGGCAGGGGAGCGTCGGACATGGGCGGAGTTTACCTGAGGATTGGCGATTGGGTTACCATGACGGCGGGCCCCCTTTGTTTTTGTTTCTGAGGATTTGAAATGCTGCGCACTTTTTCGTGCTTGTTCATTCTGTGTTTGTGCTCTTTTGCGCCTTCGGGTTCTGGAGATCTGGAGTTCCCTGAAGACCGGGTCGTGATGCAGAAAGGAAAGCCCCTGGTTGGCCGTATCGTGAAGGTTTCCGACGATAGCGTCATTCTGCGGCAGCGCAGCAAGCATCGGGTCTTGGCGATCGGGGATACCAAGAGCTACGAGAGCGTTAATGAGGAGCTTTCCTCGTTGATGCCCGCCCTGGGCAATGTGAGTCACGTTCTGGAAACCGTGGGGATGGCAAAGCTGGCCAAGGACTGCGAGGAACGAGGCTTGCCGTATGAGGCCGACCTGGTTTGGTGGAATGTGCTCCGACTCGACCCTGAAAACGAAGAGGCACACGAACAGCTGGGTCACAAACGCACCAAGAAATCTTGGAAGTTCCGCATGGCGGAGCGCTCACTCAACATGGACAAGCTCGCGACCTTGCAGCCGCGCTGGGGAAAGGCCTTTGAGTTTTCGACCACCCACTTCGACGTTCGATCCAACATGCCCTGGTTCGATACCGTTCGCGCGGCCTTGATGGCTGAGCAAATCTACGTGCTGATCTATCACTCCCTGGGCCAGGAATTTGAGATGTACTGGCCTTCGGAACGCATGCAATTGCACTTGCACGGGGACGGGAGTTTTCCAGGCGGAGCACGGTTTAAAGGTCAGGTCGACGTGGAGGCACACAGGGCAACTATCGACGCTGAAGAGGGCTTCCGACCCTGGTTCTTGGCCCGTCACCTATCGGAGCTCATCCTGACGGAGGCCATTCGTGAAGAGTCCGAGCCCACGGCCAATTTTCCCATGTGGCTAAAAATCGGGATGGAGGAATACACCCAAGCCGTGTTGGGTTTCGAGGAGAACGATGGGGACGTAATCAAGTTCAACCCGGACAACAGGCATGTATTGAATCACAGAACCCACCGCTCGGCGAAAAAGCCGTTTGGGCTGACACGCGTCCTTAATTTTGGGGACGGGGATTTCAAGGCCGAGGACAACAGTTTGCAACGCGCCCAGTGCTACACCTTGTTTGATTATTGCCTCAATGGTGAAGATGGGGAATTGAACGACGAACTTCAGGCCTATTTTGCCCACGTCAAGGCGGGCAAGGCTTCTTCGACGGACTTCAAGGAGGCGTTCGACATTCGTCGTAAGAAGGCTGTGCAGAAATTCGAAGCCGCCTGGGTGGCATCGCTGCGATAGACGCGAAGGCTGTGAACCGGGGGTTCACAGCCTTCGAGCTTGGTTTCAGTTGATCCTGTAGGGGGTCAGCCCCGGTCCATGACAGCGAATAGCTTGCGTAGGGCTTCCTGTTCGATTTGACGGACGCGTTCGCGCGTCACTCCGACGACCTTGCCGATTTCTTTGAGGGTCATAGGGGACCCCGTAGGGGAGTCGAGGCCATATCGAAGGCGCAGGACGGTGGCTTCGCGTTCGTCGATGGTTTCCAAGAGCGCTTCCAGCCGCTGGAGAAGGTCGCTCTTGGTGAGCAATTCCTCGGGGCTTGCGGTGCGTTCGTCCTCGACCGTGTCCTGGTTGGCGGTGATGACTTCGAGGGAAACCTCGCTGCCCACGCCGTTGCTCTCAATGGTTCGCTTGAGCAGGGGCCAGGTTTCCTTGGGGATTTCGAGCTCCTGGGCCACTTCTTCGACGGTGGGCACACGGCCCAAGTGGTAGGTCAACTCCTGGGAGACGTTGCGCCACTTGGACATCATCTCGTGCATGTACCCGGGAACGCGCACGGATTTGACCGTGTTGGTGAGTGCTCTGCGGATCGATTGCTTGATCCACCAGGTTCCGTAGGTGGAAAAACGGCACCCTGCATCGGGGTCGAATTTCTCGGCGGCCTTCATCAGGCCGATATTGCCTTCCGCGATCAGATCTTGGAGAGCCAGTCCGCGGTCGTTGTAGATTTTGGCGATCGAAACCACCAGGCGGAGATTGGCCCGGATCAGGTGCTCGCGAGCATCCATGTCGCCGTTTTGGATACGGCGTCCGAGATCTTTCTCTTCATCGGCAGTGAGAAGGGAAACCTCATTAATCTCGTGAAGGTAGGTCTCTAGGCAGCGTTCAGCGGACATGGTGTTAGGGCTCCGTGGTCGTGGGTGCGGTCCTGTTGGGGATGGACCGCCATTGGAGGGGACGCGGGGAGAGTTCCTTTGCGTCTTCCTTCCCCCTCTTCGGCGCCGCCGAAACGCGATCTTGATGGGATCCCAAGATTGCTCAGGCTCAGATCGGGTAGAATCACCGCCGATCTATGGCAGCCTGCCGCCAGGATCTCGTCCATGACCGAACCCTCTCTCGAAACGATCATCCCCGAAACAGGGTTTGCGGACCTCCTGGACGGCATTGCTGGCGGATTCGCCAGCTTTTCCTCGGCCGTTCTGGTCAGCGAGGAGGCCCGTTGGCCCAAGAGGTTTTACTTCCGCCTTCACGTGGAAGCGGATGAGTTGGAAGTGCAGCTGGATGATTATGGGGCGCGGCACAATAGCGCTTTTTGCCTGCTGACCGAGTTAACCGCCTCCATCCGGGGTTTCGCTTCGGCTGGGCTCAGTTTGACACACCTGTCAAAACGAATCGATGGCTATGGAATCTACCAGGCCATGGATCCATCGCAGGAATTGATGTTGCAGGACGGATTGGAGCAAGCTCGCGCCTTTGTCCAATCGTCGATTTGCCGGTTCATCGAAGCCTGGTGGGCTGAGTGTGAGTTGCGGGGCTTTGGATTGCAGCGCGGCAGCACGCCTCCCGAGGCCCTTCCGGCCGCCCGCCGGTTTCGGCTGCCCCGGGATCTGGGCAATGAAGACCTTGCGGATGAGGAGCTTCGAATCGCGGAGGTGGCTTCGAAGTATCTCCAGGCTGTGGAGATGCTGGAGTCCTGTGGCTTGCACCAAGAAGCAGATCCCCACACCCGGCGCAAGCTGCTTCAAAGCTGCTGTACAGAGCAGATTGCCCGGGTTTTTGAAGCCACGGTCCACAACCTGCAGTCGGCCTATGACACCTACATAGGCAATTCCCGTGTGGAAGGTGAGGACGGCCGCCTGAGGCAATTGCGGGGCCACATCTCCGCTTCCCTACACCTTCTCGAAGCGGTGACCCATCTAACCCACTTTGTCGAGCGGCATGAAAGTGGCCAGCGCGAAGATGTGGCTGAAGTGCCGCTTGCTGAGGTTGTGAATCGGGATGAAGTGCAGGATCTGATCTTGAATAAGCTTCTGGCCGGTGCATTGCTGGCCTTGAGCGCAGGTTCTCCGTTGGCCGAGGAGCTCTTGCCGCGTTATACGGACATGCAGACGTTGACGGTGGAGCTGGCCCCTCATTTGGCACTTCATGCCCGTCCGGCAAGCTTGATCGTGGCCATTGTGACCTTCCACGGAACCCCCGTTGAGATGCAGATTGGCGATAGTGTGGCCAATGCAGCCTCTATCTTGGAAGTCATGGTTCTGGTGGGCTCAAATTCAGAAGCCCGGGTGTTTGGGTTCCGAGGAGACTCCAAACCGTTGAACGACATCCGCCAGCTGTTCGAAGTCGGGTTGGGTGAAGAGGGTCTGGAGAAGCTTCCTGGACAGCTTTCCTATCTTCGGAGGTAGAGGGTAATTGGCGTTCAATTTAGGTTTAAACGCCAAGGAAAAGTCTATCAGCTAGCATTTTGGGCAACCCCGCCGTGAGGATGCGTTTTGACTCTAGCTTGATGTCGTACTCCACTCGAATGAGCTCGTATTCCTGCTTGCTGGAGTCATAAATGGCTAGGGCGGCTCGGGGATCTTCGTCGCGCGGCTGCCCCACGCTGCCCACGTTTATTAGGGCCTTGTCCACTCCAGACAGGTCGATTTGCGTGTCCATCGTATAAAAGCTCCGCTCGGGATTGTCGGACATACGCAAGATGGCCACGGGAACATGCGTGTGCCCCACGAAGCAGACCTTTTGGGGCTGCAGGTCCAGGGAAGGTTCCGCGTCCTCGGTGGATTGGATGTACTTGTAGAGCTCCGGTTCGGCATAACTCCCGTGGGCCACGGAACAGTCTTCCCTGTGATGAAGCATGGGGAGTTCGTGGAGCCAATCCAAATCCCCCTCGGTCAATTGACCCTGGGTCCAAAGGACGGCTTCCTTTGCCATGGGGTTGAAGAAGGTCGTGTCTAAATCGCCAGCGATGGCAGCGTCATGATTGCCCATGACAACAGGGATTTCTTCGTCCCGGAGCACATCTAGGACTTCCCGTGAGGCGGCTCCATATCCGACCACATCACCCACGCTCAACACTTGATCCACGCCCCGCAGCTTGGCTGCTTTAAGTACAGCTTCCAGTGCCAGCAAGTTGGCGTGAATGTCTCCTAGGATGGCGTAGCGCATGGGTGGAAGGCTCTTCGGGTCGCCTCCGCCAAACGCAACAGGCACAAACCAAGAATGGGCAAGGACGAACCCAGCCGCCCAAATGCAGGGGATTCTTCGGTCCAAGGGAACTGGAAATCCCCCGCTATTTGCAAACATTGACCGATTCCAACCAAGCTCGAAGGCCCCTGGGCTAATAGGCTTGGAATGAACCACGCCAACAGCGGGATAAGGGCGGCACGAACCAGGGCGTTGAACGGCAGAGCGAGCACGCAAACAGAGATTGCCGCCAGGTGAAGGGAAGCCTTGGTGGCGGTGGCTAGCATGTGTGCGACCGGAAGGCTCTCCTCCCCCAGAGACAACAGGCCGGGTAGGAACCAGGCCAGGAGAATCAAAGCGAATGAGCCAGTGGCCACGCCGGTGAATTCGGCCCGAAAACGCCTCATAGGAGTCGTTCTAGCCAACCACCAGGAGCCCTGGGTCAAGGTTACAACGGCCAGGGATGCGCCAACCAAGCTGGCAACAAAGCCTATCTCGTAGAGCGCTGCTGCCGGAGGACGGGTGGAGGTTGTGATTCCCAGGGAGAGTAGAACCGTGAACACCGGCCAGGCGGCTCCAGCGCAGGCGGCAATAACCCAGGCTATGGGGCTCCGGAGTGCCATGGTGCTGAACCATCGAAGGGTGGCGCGCTCAATCATGTTGGAGGAATACGAGGAGCTAGATGGAGATAAGAGTGGCCGTTGATGGTTGCGCGTGGATAATGGGCTTTCACAAGGACACTTGAAAGGGAAGTCGACCGTTTCGATTCACCGGGAGCAAGTGGGGTTGGAGATAACACTATGGCTGGACTTGGACGTGGATTGGATTCGTTGATCGCTCAGGACACTGAGGGGAGCGGCGGAGTGTCTCAACGTGAGATTTCTATCGCGCAGATTAGGCCGAACCCCATGCAGCCCCGCAAGGTATTCGAAAGTGCACACTTGGAGGATCTGCGCAATAGCATCGAGAATCACGGAATCCTTCAGCCCATCTGCGTTCGCAAAGTAGAGGGTGGCTACGAGATCATTTCGGGTGAGCGTCGTTGGCGCGCAGCCCGTCTAGCAGGCCTCAGGACCATGCCTGTGGTGATTCGAGAGGATGTCAGCAACAACGAGATGATGGAGTTGGCCCTGGTGGAGAACCTCCAGCGCCAGGATTTGGATCCAATTGAGAAGGCGCAAGGGTTTGCTGAGATGGTGGAAAGTCTTGGGCTTACCCAGGAGCAGGTTGCGGCAAAGGTTGGTCTGAAGCGCTCTACGGTCACAAACCACCTGCGCTTGTTGGAGCTTGATGAGGAGGTTCAGGAGGCCTTGGTTTCGGGACTCATCACCATGGGGCATGCGCGTGCCCTCCTTGCGGTAGCCGGTGATTCCAAGGAGAAGAAGAAAGCCCTTGCCACGATCGTTCGGGATGAGCTTTCGGTTCGTCAAACCGAACGGTTGGTCAAGGGAGCTTCCGCTTCGCCCGCGACAAGCTCCGATTCACCTGTGACGGCCTCTTCTGGGGAGTCTGTTGAGCGTCCCGAAGCGTGGGTTCAGGATCTAGAGAGGCGCATGCGTGAGCATTTGGGCGTTCGCGTGGACCTCGCCGTTCGCAAGGGATACAAGGGCCAAATCAGTCTTCACTTCAGTGGGCGCGATGAGCTTGAAGCGCTTGTCGAAGGTCTGGCTCCGAAGAAGACCATTTGAGATTATTGCCCAACCCCAGGGTTTGTGGATAACTCGGGGATTGTCTGTGGGTGTTGAAGTTGCCGGCCATTGATTTGGCCGGCAACTTTCGAAATGGGGCGGAGTTAAAGTCGGATAAGGCTCTTTGTGGCAGTCGGTTAGGTACTTGTTTGGAGTGCGAGGTGCTTTGACGGTGGGTTGTGATCGGGGTTCGGGGATAGGCTCAACAGTTTTGTGGAAAGGGTTGGCGATTCGCGCATGGGCCCACCGCCTGAGCTTCCATGTTCCACATGGAACATGGCTGAATGCAGTGCTTGGATTGAGTTGGACTTTCGTGTGGTCGCGTGGGCGGATCGAGTTGGGTTTTGGGGCGAGTGGTTGGTTCTCGGTGATGCACCTACGATCGGCTATTGTGGCGATAATGTTCCACGTGGAATCATGACCTGATTCTGAGCCGATTGAATTGCGCGGTCCCGTGGAGTCTCCGGAACCTGGAGGATGTTCCACGTGGAACATAGGGCGAATTGCTCCGCAGCCCAACTGAACTGCTTCAATCTGTGATGGGTCAGATGCACCCGGTTTCTGTGAAGCTCCTAAGCCTGAGATTCTCTGTGATGATTAAACACAGGAGCACACTTTGGTTGCTCCAGGGGTTAGGTGCGAGTGCCTTTGATTGGGCATCTGCTCAAGGGTTTCGAAGCCTGTTGGCCCGAAGTGGGGTCATTGAGAGACGTTCAGGCATCATGGCCCATGATCCGCGGCTTGAATGGTGCAAATACTCTTGCAGAACCCCCAGGGGCCTTTGGAGGCGGCAGGTAGTGGGTCGCAAGGGTCTAGGGCATTCCATGATAGTTCCACGTGGAACATGCCGGGGCGGTCGCACTGTCAATGGCCTTGATCGGCACTATTGAGCCGTTGGGCGAAAGCTCCCAACAGAGCTCCAGCTCTCAGGACATTGGAATCGGAGTTGGTTTCATCAAGCCGTAGGTTCCAGGTGGAACAATCGGGGTCCCTGGTGATTCGCGCTGTGATTTGGTGCCTGTGCGGTCCCACCAAATCATCTTTTCTCGCTCAGGGCCTCTCCTAGGTGTTCTCGGCGAAGCTTGCGCAGTCTGGCCTACGAACAGCCAGGGGTCTAGGTGATGTCCTATCCAGGATGAATGGCCGCCGTGTTTTGGTTGTTCCACGTGGAACAGCCATCATAGGTGCTGATTGGCCAGCAGGGTGGCCCCAGTTGGGCTGCTCAATGGAACCGCTTGTTCCAGGTGGAACATACGGTGCCTTGCTAGCAAGTCGGATCAGTGATTGCCGGTTGGAAGTTGGCCATTTTCACCAGGGCGGTGCCTATTCGTTTCGTTCCACTGTTTTGGATAACGTTCTAGGTTCAGTGGTTCTGGCGGCTCAAGAAGCTGGGTCCTTTTCTTGGATTGCTGGCTTGTCCTAGGTTGGCTCTTTGGGTTCTTGACGCCGTCCTTCGAATTGGTGTTGATGTTCCACGTGGAACAATAGTGGATGGAGGGAGATCCCTCCTGTGCGTGATTGTCTTGGATCTAATGCGGTTGCCAGGAGCTGTTCGGTGAGAGGTGCACATGTTTGGCCAGGCGGTGTTTGCTTGGGGCCAAATTATGATTCGGAGGGCAACGGGCTGCTGGGGGTAGTCCTAGCCCTGGGCCAAGGTGTGCCAAGCATCCCTGGTCTTGCGGTTTGACCACGTACCAACGGGTATTCAAGAGCCTTGCTCCTGGGAGTGCGATGGGCTCGCTTAGGGCGCCTGAGCTGCTCTCTGCGCGCATGAGGGGCGGACTGTGACGTATGCCTTAGAGTGGTTCCTCTGGCAGGCTGCGGA
>JARGOW010000006.1:14214-21496 GCA_029212955.1 Planctomycetota bacterium
GGGGCCTTAATGGTTCTTGGGATGCTCTTGGCCCTGGTGAATCGAGTATGTAGGTGGCCCTCGGGCATTCCATAATGGTTTGAACGGAACGTCGACCCAGCAGGTATGGCAGGCCGTGCTCAGAACAAGTTTGCTGGGGCCTTCGGTCGAGGGGTTCTCCTATCGATGCCTGTCTCGAGGATTTGCGGTTGCTTGGCCTGAGAATTCGAAGGTCCATGCCGGAGCGTTGTTCGCTTAGCGAGGTCACGCCTTTTGCAGGGCTAAGCCCATTGCGTGTTGTGACGACCAATGTTCCACGTGGAACATCTCGAGTGGCAATGGCTCAATCAGTACTGCAATGGTCTGCTTGAGAGAGTGAACTTTGAAAGGACTTGAGGGATCTGGCGAATTCGCTATCAGGAGGGGGGTGTATGGCGTAGCTCCGTCCGGAGTGAAAACTAGGAACCGGTGTACGGACCTTGAATGAAAACAACAGGGGTACTGGATAGCCTGGTCGTGCTCTCTAAACCACTTCAGATCGCTAGGGCATAGCCACTATCAGCCAGGCCGGGTCCTTGCAATTAAGCCGGAGACGGTGGGTAGGTTGGGCTAAGTCAAAAGGCAAGGATGTTCCAAAATATGCATTCTCTGATGCGCTATGGCCGGCTTCGGACGGACGGCCCTGTGCGTTGAGTATAGCGTATGTAAATGGGTCGGTTCGTGTGTGTACAAAAAAAGGCCCAGCGACAAGAGCCGCTGGGCCTTTTTTTGAGCCGTCGTCGATTCCCTAGAGAATGTCGATCGAAGTGATCGAAACGGGGTCGACCGGAACGTTTTGGGTTCCAGCTTCGGGGTCGGCGTCACGAATAGGCGCCTCGTGGATCTTGGTGACCACGTCCATGCCGCCGGTGATCTTGGCAAAGATGGTGTGACGACCGTCGAGGAAGTGGGTGCGGCCTACCGTGAAGAAGAACTGGCTTCCGGAGCTTTCCTGGGAGCCCGAAGGCATCGCAGCGGAAAGGTAGCCAATGTCGTGGATGAGGTCGTTCTTCTCTCCAGCTTGCGTGTAGCCAGGTCCACCTTGGCCCCACTTGGTTACGTCCTCTTCTTTGGAGTTCGGGTCTCCGCCTTGAACAATGTCCATGCGGCCATTGTTGACCACGCGGTGGAAGAGGGTGCCGTCGTAAAAACCCTCGCCTGCGAGCTTCAAAAAGTTCTCCACGTGCTTGGGCGACTCAGCGCCGTAGAAAGTGAGCTCAATGTCGCCCTCAGATGTGTGCATGATGGCTTTCTTGGAGCCTTCTGCAGGATCGGGGTTGGCGAACTTGTCGGAATTGGCAGCGTCCCATTCCACTTGCGCGGCCAGGTTCTTCTGTGCGTAGGCTGCGGGCGACACCAAACCATCGTCGGTTTGTATGCCGAAGGCGGTGGAGTTGAGGAAGTGGTCGGGGTTGGCGGCAACATCCTTGAGTGCGTTGGCTGCCGCGGCCGTTTCTTCGGCGAGCAGTGCCTCCTGGGCGATAAGGGCAGAGCCCCAAGTTTTGAGGGTTGGATCCTCGATTGCGGCAGCGGCGGCCTTGACCTTGTCAAGATCACCTTCAGCGGCCAAGAGACCATTCCAGCGGTCGCCCATGGCCTTTTTCTCGCTCTGGTTTTGGAACTGGTTGAAGAGCACGAAGCCGGCAATCACAACACCGAGCCCAGCCGCCTTGATCCAATGTTTGTCGACCCACTGCTGGAGTAGGGACTTTTCCTCGGTCACGACGGTGACTTCGGTTGCGGACTTGTGCTTGGCCATGTTGTGGATTTCCGTTAGTGGTTTGTTAGGTGCGCCCGTTGGCGGCAACTGTCGGTTCTTGCGCGTACTCGCATGTAAAGCCGCGAGGGCAAGCGCCGCATTCTATGGTTGGCCTGGAATTGCCACAAGATGCGGAGGGCAATCAAAGGCCAGCAAATTCATGGTTTGGCGGAAGAAACTTGGGGCGGAGGGAGGGGTTTGCAAATATCCCCCCGATGGTCCGTATGTTCGTTTTCTGCGAAACTCGACGAAAATTTGAAATGCTAGCTCTACTTCTCCCCCTCGCACTCGCTGCTCCCCAATCGGTCGACCACTCGGTCCTGCATCCTGCAGACTCTTTGGTTTACTTTGAAATGGCTGATGTTCAGGGCACCTACCGTGCCTACGAGTCGACCGCTTACGGCAAGGTTCTCAAGGATGAGGCATGTCGAGACGCCCTGGAAAAGCTCCTGAGGGAGGAACCAGGCGCATTCGAGAACCCCGGCCTGGTGCTGGGCGGCAAGCTCGACATGCTTACCGACGGCTACTGGAGCAAGTTGAAGCCGATTCTAGGCGAGGTCACCGCGGTTTCCTTTTCCGCTAGCCTGCATGGAGCCACTGCGGCTGATCTGTTCAAGGGATACGAAGAAGACGGCTTTTGGGGTGACAATACCTTCTGGAATCGCGTGGAAGGGGCCCTGCGAATCCAGGTCATCGTGGATTTGACCGATGAGCAGCGGGCAGCAATGGGCTTTGCCGCCCTTGGTGAAGCCGTGGCCATGGCTCCCGAGGGGTCGGGAATCGTCACAGGCAATGGTTCCTACCAGGGCCGGCCCGTGGCTCGCATTTTTGCTCCCAAAGTTCCGGACACCAATCTCCCCGCTGGCGTCATCCAGGACGGCAATCGGATCATCTTCGTGCTGGGTGCGGATCCGATCGTTCATATGGAAATGGGTCACAAGCGGACCGACCAGGTGACCTCTGCTGACCGCTTCCACGAGGGTCAGAAGAAGTTCGTCGACACCTCTTCGGGTGTTACGGTTTTCCAGTTCAAATCGCGCATCGCCGAGGAGTTCTACTCCGTTTGCCCCGAGAAGGAGTACATCCAGCCCGTGGTGGATTTGGTGGTCAGCGGCCTGGGCCCTGATTTCGACATGCTACTGCGTGGCGGTGACTGGCGCGTGCAGCTCCGTGATGGCTTGTTCGTCACGGAGTCCTTCCAGAAGGATTTGAACCTCGGTGAGTTCGACCGGCTCTTCTCTGGCCAACCGCTGAATGCGGACGCCATGGATTACGTTCATGAGGACGCGGTGATCGCGAGCGGACTTAGCGTGGACTCCAAGGTCCTCGTGGGCCTGCTGAAGAACATCTTCAAAGACGTGGGTGAAGATCCCTTCGCAGAATGGCGTCAAAAGTACAATTTCCGACCGGAAGAAGACCTTTTGGCCCATCTCGGATCGACCTGGGTCTCCTCCCTGCCCTTGGATTCCATCGGCGTGACCAGCCTGCCCGGGCTCTCTCTCTGGGTGGATTTGAATGACCGTCCCGCCTTCATGTCCGGCATGGAAAAGTTCGTGGATGTGGTCAATGGTGAGGCTGGCAATGAACTGGTCGCCCGTGGAAAAACCTATCGCAAGCATCGCTTGTTTACCTTCAAAGGCAAGGACGTCAGCGGCCCCGAGGCCATGCTTCAGCCTACTGTGGTTGTTTTCGAAGACCGCATCCTGGTGGCCGTATCCCGTTCCCGCGCCCAAAAGGAAATCAAGCGAACCCTGGCGGCTCCCGATGAGGTGACGCGCCACTCGCACTTCAACTCGTCCGCATTGGCCGAAGGGTTCGTAACTGTGGACTACTCCTACGCGGATTGGGCCAAGTTCTTGGGCCGCCTGTACATGGGAGCCAAGGGATTCTTGCCCATGCTGACCGGTGGAATGTCTGAGAGCGATGCCGCCGAGATTCCGGTGGACCTAAACGAACTGCCTATAGCGGCTGATTTCACCAGGTTCTTCGAGCCTGCCGTGCGCTACCGCCGCCGGGTTGATGGGGGCACCGTGATGCATAGCCAATCCTCATTCGGCCCCGAAATGTCGGGCGTTATCGCCGGCAGCATGTTTGTGGGCCTTTTCTGGGCCATGCCCAGCGCGGTTGTCTATGAGACCCAAGGCGAGTTGGCCCCGGTTCCCGTGGAGGAGCCCATGGAGGAGGCCCAGGGCGATTCCACTGAAGGGCCCAAGTAAAAGGCGCCAACAGGACTTTGAGGCAAAAAGCCGCCCGTACCCAGTTTGGGTGCGGGCGGCTTTTGTTTCGCTCCAAAGCTAGCCCCGCTGCCTAGCCTGGCCCTTGCCGGTAGATTACCCTGGAAGATCGGGCCCAAAGCCCAAGCAAACCGTGTCAGAACCCACATCCGCAGCCAAAGAAGGCTCCAAAAGTAAGAAGCGCCATCGGCCGTGGCGCAAGCGGCGAAAGCGTATCACCCGCGCCATCGGTACCCCGCTGGTGAAGCACCTGGGACCCCTGTTGGTGCGCCTGTACTCCAAGACCTGGCGTCACCGCATCACGGCGGACAGTCCTGAGCACATCAAAGCCCTAAGGGAAACCGGGGGCCTCGCGGTTCTTTGGCACGGCCGGGGATTCTCGATGATTCCCCTATTCAAGGGGACTCGCGCCAGCATTCTTGTCTCTCACAGCCGTGATGGCCAAATCATGGGCGACATGCTCAAGGGGTTTGGATTCGACACGATTCAAGGGTCTTCGAGCAAGGGCGGAGCTCGAGCCATGCGAGAGATGCTCGGCGTTCTAAAATCCGGGCAAACCATCTGTTTTACGCCCGATGGGCCCCGTGGGCCCATGCACTCCATGAGTCCGGCGGTGGCCTTCATCTCCCGATCCACGGGCGTTCCCGTGGTCCCGGGTGGCCGGGGACTCAACCGGGCCTGGCGGCTAAACAACTGGGACCGATACACGATCCCCAAGCCCTTCTCCAAGCTGGTCAGCCACGTGGGGGAACCCAGTCAGGTTCCCCGCAAGGTCACAGAGGAGGAGCAGGCGGAGTGGAGCGAGCGCATCCGACAAGCCCTGTTGGACGCGGAGACTCGTGCGTTTCAGGAGGTGGGTGCGGAGCGGGATTGGTGATTCGGGTCGGACCTGCGGGTTGGTCCTATCCCGATTGGGAGGGAAGGGTCTGGTCCAGGAGCAAGCCGCGCGGATTCCATCCCTTGCCCTTTTTGGCGCGGTTCATCACGTGCATGGAGGTCAATAGCAGCTTCTACGCGCTTCCCCAGGCAAAGCACACCTCCCGCTGGGCCAGCTATCTGGAGCCTTGGCCAGATTTTCGCATGATCATGAAGCTCCACCAGAGCTTCACCCACGAGCCCTGGAATGACGCGCAATTGGCGGAGTCGGGTCAACGTTTCTCCGAGGCATTGGCTCCTCTAAAGCGCCGAAAGCTCCTAGCTGGAATCCTGGTCCAGTTTCCGGTCACGTTCCTGAACACGGCCGAGGCAGTCGTCCGCTTGGGTCACATTCGGTCCCTATTCGGAGGGGAGAACCTGATCTTGGAAGTCCGGCACAGCTCTTGGTTTGAACCCCCTGGGCTAAACTCGATTCGAGGTCTGGGGTACTCCCTGGCGCACATCGACCTGCCGACGGCCTGGAACCATCCACCGGACCGCCACATGCCTACTGGGCCGATCGGTTACTTGCGACTGCATGGCCGCAATGACCACCATTGGTTCAATGCCAAAAGCGGCCGGGATCAGCGTTATGACTATCTCTATCCGCCTCCTGAAGTCGGTCAGATGGCGGCGAAAGCCGACGCGATTTCGCGCGAGAGCGACCAGACCTATGTGGTCACGAACAATCACTTCGAGGGCAAGGCCATGGCAAATGCCCTGGAACTGCGCTACCTGCTAGAGGGGCGGCATCCGGTCCCCGCACCGGGTCCCCTGGTTTCCACCTACCCGCACCTCCAGCCAGTGACCCGGGTCGAGGGCCAAACCGAGTTGTTCTAGGGCCCCGTCGACGAATCGGGCGGGAGGGGGGAGAGCAAAATCCCCACGCTTGGCGCCCGTGGCTCGAAAGTCGGGATATTGGATGCTGCGTGGATTCTGCGGAGGCGAATGGAAGAGAAGGTTCTCCACCGAATCCATTGGCCCGGAAAGCTCCATCGCATGCATTCTTACGCTTAGCCCCAACCCCCTCCGACCGGGCGAAGCCCTATGCTGTATCCCATGCTCAGTTTCGAAGAAGCCCAAGCCTTGCTGGCCAGCGAATCGGTGGATACGCGATCGGAATCCGTCCCCATGACAGCGTCCCTGGGGGAACTCATGGGGCGCGTCCTAGCCCAGCCCTTGGCTACGGAAGCCGACCAGCCATCCTTTGACCGTTCAACCATGGACGGTTACGCGGTGCATCTTGATGGAGACACGACCCGCTTTCGAGTGATGGATACGGTGATTGCGGGCCAGAAATTTCAAGGCTCGATCCTGCCTGGCCAGGCGATTCGCATCATGACCGGCGCCCCATGCCCGAAGGGGCTCACCGTGGTTCCCGTGGAGCGAACCGACAACGGCGAGGGTACGGTTCAGATCGAAACCGGCGCGTTGCTCCCCAGCAAGAACATTGCATGGCAAGGACAAGACGCCAAACGCGGGGATGTGATCCTGGGCGAAGGCTGCCGCCTGGGACCGACCACCCTATCTTCGGCCGCCATGGCCGGGGCAGAAACGCTGACTTGTTTCGTTCCGCCGCGGGTCGGAGTGGTGACGACCGGGGATGAGATCGGATCATCCGGTCCTGCCGGCGTTCGGAACAGCAATGGGCCGCTGCTGGGGGCTCTATGCACAGCATTGGCCGTGCCGGTCGAGCGCCGACATGCCAAGGACAAGGAGTATCACTTGCGCCAGATGCTGCAGGAGAGCCAGGCTTCCTCGGACATCATCGTCACAGTGGGTGGGGTGAGCATGGGGACGCGGGATTTGGTTCCTGGAATGGCCCAGGAGCTTGGATTCAAGACCCTGTTCCACAATGTGTCCATGAAGCCGGGCAAGCCAGTCTTCATGGCGCGGCACGGGGATGGCACCTTCTTCCTGGGCCTGCCCGGAAATCCGGTCAGCGTATTGGTCACAGCCCACATGTTTCTGGCCCCCCTGATTGGGCGATTCATGGGGGATTGGCGGCCCAGGACTTTCGCCATGCCCCTGGTTCGGGATTACGAATTCCGGGGCAAGCGCCGATTGTTCCTGCCTGCTCGCTTGGAAGACGGAGGCGTGGGAACCATCGACTGGAATGGAAGCGGGGATTTCTATGCGGCCGCATACGCCGACGGGGTCATCGATATTGCCCCTTCTAGTTCGTGGAAGGCGGGTGAGTTGGTGCGCTTTCTGCCGTTCCTTGGCCATACCCCTGGTGAAACAGGCCTTCGGCCAGGATTCGAGCCTGCCGGGGGCGACTGCTGCTGATTCCAGGAGGCCATGCACTACCCATTTCATTTTTTGCGATCGCAGGAGGAGCCTTCTGCGAGGAATC
>JARGOW010000006.1:21506-21807 GCA_029212955.1 Planctomycetota bacterium
GCCGGTGTCGCGACACGTCGCGCTCGGTGCGGCAAAATCTCCGCTCCCCTGCGAGCGTGAACCGGGCGGGGTCGGTGCTGCCATCGGACTCCCTTAGAAAATCAACAACGAACCATGAACGAGACTAGATTCGACCTGACCTATGACAATGAGCCCAGCCGGGTGATTCGTGGACGTGTTTCCTGCGACATCGAATCCAAGGAATTGCAACCTTGGGTGATGTGCCTGCATGGATTTAAGGGGTTCATGGACTGGGGCTTCTTTCCCCTGTTGGCCCGCGGTCTGAATGAGAGTGGCATTG
>JARGOW010000553.1:0-2477 GCA_029212955.1 Planctomycetota bacterium
GGGGGGCGAAGCCTTTCGAGTGAAAACGCCGCGCGACCGGGATCGCGCTCTTCAGAATTTTGGTGGCTTCGGGCAACTTGCGGGTCATGCGCAGCATGTGGGCCAGCGCCCAATCATCGCGCAATCGCGCCCGCGTTCCCGACTTGGTTTCCTTGCGGCCCTCCCGGATGGAATGCACGGCCGATTCAAAATCACCGGCGGCTTCCTGGGCAAATCCCAAACCCCGCCAACCCGCGGCGATCCAACCATCCTCGCCCGAATTGCGGGCGGCATCCAAGTTTCTACGGGCCCATTCCAACCGCGCATCCCCCTCTGCGACAACCGAGGCCAGGGTCGCTGCTTGCATGGCCTCGCCCCACAATCCGGTTTCCATGCAGGCACCATACAACTTGTCGAAGGCGTGCAAGGACGCTGCGATCCGATCCGTGTCCCGCAGGTTCAAGGCCTCCGCCAAAAGCACTCGGGCATGGGCACGCTTCCCTGCGCCGTCGTCGGCATCCCGGGCCTGGTTCAACCAGGATTCCCCGTCCTCGGGGCGTCCGAGAAGTGAAAGACTGCTTGAGACCTGGGCGGCCGCTTCCACAAAGGCTCCCAAATTGCGCTTGGAACTGGCCGCGGCCGCAGCCAACTTGTACAGCTCGACGGATTCCGCAAACCGACCTCCCTCAAAAGCCCGGTCCCCACGCGCTAGCAGTTCTTCGGCTCCGGCGGAGTCCTGGCGCTCGGTATACGAACTGACACAACCGGCCAGCCCCACCGCGATCAGTACAAAGGCCCACCCGGCAATGGATTGGGAAAGGGATCGAGTGCGCTTCATACCCCGCAGGATATCCTCCCGGGCACATCAACCGAAGCCCGGTCACGCCCACAGGCGCCCCCGGGGCGCCCTGTCGCAACCTTGGACAGTAAAATTCCGCCCAAGGGTGGCTTCTGGCTGGCATGGGTGTCCGGGTCTCCGATTCCACGCTAGATTATGCGCTGGATTCCGGCGCCCACGACGCCAGCCGGGGGCCCACCCCCACAACCATGTCACGTATTCCCAAATGGATTTTGCCCCTGGTGTTGGGCATGGGCATCACCGCCCTGCTTTGGTGGCAATCCACCCTGGGCGATTCGGCCCAGGCGGGCTGGAGTGCGGAGCCCCAGGTTCAAATGGGATTCACCCCCGAGGACGTGGAAGGCCTTGGGCTGCGACCCCTCGATGGCGATTCGGACGACAGAACGGCGGCATCTGGGACGCCTGCCGCTTCTCAAGCGGTACGACAAGCCGTGCGCCGATCCTCCCTGGGACCGGGCTCCACGGTTCTGCCCGATGATGCCGGAAGGCTCCAGGTCGTTTTGCTCGACGCCGCCACCCGTGCCCCCATCCAAGGTGTGCCCGTGGTCGCCTACCTGGAAAACCCGCCCGAGGGTCGACCCATCCCCACCCGCCGAACCAAGGGATCCCGGGGTCGGCTGGATTTGACCCCACTCTCAGGCGCGCGAGGAGAAGTGGAGTTCGACCTGCCGCCCAACCTGGCCATGCGCCTTTCGATCCGACCCAACAGCGCGGACCACCAGCCCTGCATCGAGCGCATCCCCGCCCTCGCCCCCCATGAATTGCGGGTGTTAGAAGTGCTCGTACGCGGGGTGGCCTACACCGAATTCCACGGCCTGGTTCGCAACCGAACCACGGGTGAGCCCCTGTACGGAACCTCCATTCAAGTCCATTCTCGGGACCGGTTCCGCAATGAACCGATCGAAGCCACCGGGGATCACATGGTGGCCGCCCGCACGGACGCCCAGGGTTTCTTCGAAATCGACGCCTCCGAACAGGGTAGCTTTGCTTGGGTGCAAGCTCCCGGTTTTGGCCCCACCCTGATCGGCCTTGACGCCGCCCATCAAAAACGCAACACGCCACGGGAAGTCTACCTAACCCCCGCCGCCTTCCTCGCCATCTCCCTGAGGGATGGCCAGGGCAAACCCGCCGAGAATCTCGAGGTTCGATTGCGCGTCCCCTCCTCGGCCTTGGTGCAAAACGAAAGCGAACAACTGGGGGGCCAGTCCGTTTACTGGACATCCCAAACCGACCGCTATGGACGGGTCGAATTCGAATCCCTGCCCGCGGATTCTCCCATCGCTATCGAAATCATCGCGCCCACGGCGGGTGTTGTCGTGCCCCCGCCCCTTCAAATTTTGAACCCCGGGGAAGCGCGCCAGGTGCAGTGGGTGATCGGCGGAGGTACACGCCTGAGCGGAACGCTCACCCTCGGCGATAAAGCGCAGACCGCGTCGCTAGCTGGCCAGGAACTTTGGCTCCTGCCCGCGTCCAGGTCCGGCAGCAAACTGGCCACGGGTGGGGACCAGGGCCGTGCTCTTCACAAGACCCACACCGACGACCAGGGGCAATTCGTCTTCTCCGGAGTGCCTTCGGGGGCCTGGTGGATCACGCCTGCGTCCAACGGGGATCGCACCCGCTTCGCACCTATCGCGCGGCG
>JARGOW010000553.1:2553-2985 GCA_029212955.1 Planctomycetota bacterium
CGAGGTCTTCCCGCCCCGCTGGGTATCGGGACGCATCGAACACGTGGACGGACAAGCCCCTGGCCAACAACGGCTTTGGCTGCGCTCGGCCACGATCCCAGGAACCCTCAACGGCTACAGCGATGAGGAAGGCAATTTCCGGCTGGGACCCCTGCCCCCCGGCCCCGCAGAAATCGCGGTCTATGCCGCCCAGGGCCACCCCGGTAGCGCGCCACAGGTTTGCAAGGCCGGCTCCGAGGATGTGCGCCTAACCCTGCGCCGTTCAGCCAGTATCCGCGCCCTGCTTTCCACCTCCGACGGCAGCCCCAACCCCGGATTGGAACGCATCCTGCTCACCCATCCCGACGGGACCGTCACGGAACCCAAGGAACTTGCCATCGATGACCTGGCCCCGGGCTACTACGCGCTATCCGTGCTCGCCATCGACGGCCG
>JARGOW010000554.1:0-2036 GCA_029212955.1 Planctomycetota bacterium
CTCGAACGGCCATGAGCGGTGCTTGGGTAGGCCGCCCACGTAGATTTCCACCTCGTCCGCCCGGTCCAGCATGGCCACTCCAGCGCCGGTTAGCAGGTTGCTCATGCCTGGCGCCACGCCGCAATCGACAACGCAAACGGTGCCGTGTTCCCGTGCCAGATCATTCCAATCCAAGGCGTTCTCCGCCATGAAGGAAATGTCGCAGTAGGGCGTTCCGGCCTGGGCCAGGGTTTTCAGTGCCGGGTAGCCCAGGTGGCTAGAAAGAGCACCAAGGATCACGTCGAACCGGGCGGCGAGCCCGGTCAAGGTGGACGCATCGGAAAGGTCGCACGCCAAGGTTTCGATGGGGATGTCGGGACCGAGGTAGGCCTGGGCCTTGGCCAATGCGGTTTCGCTACGGTCCGCCAGAGTGACGGAGAATTCGCCGCCGCGCGCCAGATCCTTGGCCATCAATGTGCCAACCATCCCAGCGCCCAATACCACCGCCTGTTTCGAATGCGTACTCATGGGCAGGATCGTACCGGCAGTGGGCAGTTGCGGCCACCCATGTTTGCCAACAGGTCCTAGCCGGTCGCATTCAATGGAGTGTTCTCAAAGGCCTGGTTGGAGCTCGATCTGGGCTGCGGGTCCCTGGACGCTCGATCCTAAAAATTCAGGCCCATTGCCGCGCGAACACGACAATGGGCCTGACAGGATGGAGGGCGCTTGCGCGCTATTGCACCACGAAGTTGGCGCTGGTGGGGATGCTGGAATCTTGACCACGTTCCAACATCCACTCTTCCGCCAGCTTGCTGGAGATGCGGACTTCGTAGTCAGCCATTCGGCGCTGGAGGCGTCGGGACTGTTCGATGCAGGGCTTGTGGCCCAGGTTCTCACCGACCATGTAGTACATGCAGGCGGTGATGGGATCTTCGATGACTCCGCGGCCGAGCTCATAGAGCATGCCGATTTTTCCGTAGGAAGCCGGGATGCCCTGATCGGCGGCCTGGCGCAGCCAGTGGGCGGCTGACTGGTCGTCGCGGTTGATGCCTACTCCGCGCATGAGTGCAACGCCCAGGTTGAATTGGGCCGGGGCGTAACCTTGGCCCGCGGCGCGCTGGTACCACTTGGCGGCCTTGAACTCGTCACGGGGAACACCCTGGCCGAAGGCGTACAGCACTCCCATTTGAGCTTGTGCTTCCGCCATTCCCTGGGAGGCTGCGGCGCGCATCCACTCGGCGCCGATGCTGGGGTCCTTGTAGACACCGTGGCCATCCATGTACATGAAGGCCAGGGCGAATTGGGCGGAGGCGAGTTCCTGGTCGGCCGCACGGCCCAACCATGCCACGGCTTCCTGGGAGTCCTTGGGAACACCGATGCCATCACGGTACATCATGCCCAGGCGATACTGCCCAAGGGCGTGACCCTGTTGGGCGGCCTTTTCGTACCAGGCAGCGGCCTGTTCGAAGTCTTGTTCGGTGCCAATCCCGCGGAAGTAGGTGGACCCCATCATGTTTTGGGAGGGAGCGTCGCCGTTGTCGGCCATGGTGCTCCAGTCCTCAACCCCGACTTCATATCCTGCAGGTTGATAGGCCGATTCGTCGCCTTGCGTGGTGGCCTGGCAAGCGATGACGGAGAGGAATAGGGGCGCCAGCCAAAGGGTAGAGGCGCTGATTGGGCGTTTGTTGGGGTCCATAACCCGCGCTATCGGAGGTCCCAAATTCCCGGATAAAGGCGATCTTCAATAAACAGGATTCGGTTCGCCTTTGACCCTCATTTGTACCCGCAATGGGCGCCAATGCTCGAATCGGGAACCCTGGGAGGGGAGCATGCCCAATCTGGGGAGACCCGGGTTGGGTTGGAATTCCAGCCCCACGGGGGAGGGTGCGGCCCTCCGTCCGGGGTGCAAGGGACCATCGGCTCGGCTCCGGGGGGGGAGTTGGGTCCCAGCGTAGGAACGCCTTGCCAGCGAGCGACCGGGGGCGTCACCTGGGTCCAGGCCCAGGCGGCCCTTGCCCTCCCCGCTAAAATTTGACTTCGACGGCCCCGAGGTCGGA
>JARGOW010000554.1:2046-2979 GCA_029212955.1 Planctomycetota bacterium
GGTGAGCGGAACCATGGCGCTGGGGTGCTGAACCGGGGATTCCCCATCCAATGATTGAATCCAAACGGATGCCAGCCCCGCGGCGGGCAGGGTCCCGGTCACGCTGCCGTGGGCGTCGGTGAATCCGAGCAGGCTTTCATGCCAGGGCGTGTCTTTCCCTGGCTGAGCGACCCTCAAGAACACCCGATATTGGGCAAGGGGCTGTCCATTTCTCGTCAGCTTCACGTGACGCTGACTCAAGCCCAAGGACCTCAGGTCGAATTCCTGTTCGAGGACTTGGCCCGGTTCCATAGAAAAGCGGTAGGAGTCGGGCAATGGGGCCAACCGAGCTGTTTCCCGGACCTGTAGGAAGTGCTGGCCGGGCGCTACGTTTTGGATTACGAATTCACCCTCGGCGTTGGCGGTTGCGGATTGGCAACTCGAATCCAAGTCCAGAAGGAACACCAAGCCGGTGGGATCCACCCCATCGGGGACCTGGACCCTTCCGCGCAGGATCCCCGAGGGGGCCAAATGCAGGTCACCCAGGTCGTGATCAGGATCGACCGTAGGTTCGATTTGGAACCAATGTTCGACCGTATCCCCATGGGCGCCATGGGCTTGAAGTCGATACCAAACATTCGATTTTGGCTTGGAAACGAATTCGAAGCGACCTTCCGAATCGGTTTCTACCCACACGGCGTCGTAGCTCAAACAGCGTTCGGGGTGGCGTGCGATCTGGGCCCGCAACTCCTCCGGTTGCCCAGATACGGGTTTGCGGATTTCGACGGGGCAGACCTCGAAGCGAAGTCCGGCCATCGGTCCGCGCGCTCCCACAATGCGTCCCGTGATCTTGGGGAGGGGATCCAATTCCACATGGACTACACCGGGGGAGGGGTTGTCGTATGGAATGATCACATCCTGGAAATCACTGTGACTGACGACGCAACGTCCCCC
>JARGOW010000555.1 GCA_029212955.1 Planctomycetota bacterium
TGGTCTCAAACGCCATCGCGCGCGCCCAGCGCAAGGTGGAGGATCGCAACTTCGAAATCCGAAAGAGCTTGCTCGAGTACGACGAAGTGATGGACACCCAGCGCAAGACCATTTACGGGGTGCGCCAGGAGGTCCTGGAGGGCGAGGGCCTTAAAGAAAAGGTTCTCACCATGATCGAAGGCTGCCTAGAGCGCAGCGTAAAGGTTCACGCTGATGATGCCGCCGGTTTGACCGAATGGTGCCTGCGCACCTTTGGCATGGAGATCAAGGGGTCCTCGGCCGAGTTGGCCTGCGATTCGGAGGTTCATGACATCGCCCCCTTGATGGAGGAGATCAAGGCGCGTTATGAAGCCCGTGAAGCCCAATGGGGCGATGATTTGGCACGCCGGATCGAGAACTACATTCTCTTGAATGCTATCGACTCCCGCTGGAAGGACCACCTGAAGGCCATCGATGCACTCAAGGTTGGAATCGGTCTGCGCAGTTACGGCCAGGAGGATCCCAAGACCGCCTATAAAAAGGAAGGCACCGAGCTGTTCCAGGATCATCTGCTTCCCTCCATTGAAAATGAGGTTTCCAGCCTGATCCTGCGCATCGAAGTTCAGCAGCCTGAGGAGCCGGAAGCCGTTGAGGCCCAATCGGCTTCAGCCGGATCTCCGGACGGCGCCCTGCAGCCCAAGGGAATGGGCGGCGGTTCCCCCGGCCCCGCACCCCAGGGCGGCCAGGGAAGTAATGCGCCCCAGCAGCTCACCCCGGAACAGGTGGAACTCCTCAAGTCCCGGGCCCGCAAGCAAGTGGCCCAGCAGGCCATGAGTCAACCGGGCGTGGCGGCTTCGAATGCTTTTGACGTCATGCGACGCAACAAAGCCATGGCAGAAGCCCAGGCGGCCCAAAAAGCGAAGGCCGAGGGCAAGCCCGCCCCCGCGCCGGCTGCCCCCCGAACCCAGGCTTCCGCCGGTTTTGAGGGAGTGGGGCGCAACGACGAATGTCCCTGCGGAAGCGGGAAGAAATTCAAGAAGTGCCACGGCCGCTAGGTCGAGTCGCCCGCGATTCAGATTCCATGAGCCAGTCGCCCGCGACGGATCCGCCCGAACCGATCCCCGATCCGGTTCGGGCGGATCCGTTTCCAGGCATAACCAACGCCTTGTTGTACGGCGCCTACGACCTGCTTTGGTTGGGCGTGGCACTCTTGCTCTCGCCCTGGTGGCTGGTCAAAGCAGCCCTGCGCAAACCCTTCCGGCGCATGGTCCTCGAGCGTCTGACCTTGGGCTTGGCCTACTCTCCGCCGGCGACCGCGGGCCGCACTCGCGTGCTGGTGCATGGGGTTTCCGTGGGGGAAATCATGGCATCCCGGTCCCTGGTCGCTGCTCTCGCAGACACGTGTGAGGTGGTCGTTTCCGCGTCCACCAATACCGGCAAAAAGGTGGCTCGTCAGCAATTACCAAACCTTCGGGTGGTTCGCTTCCCCTTGGACCCATCGCCCTGCATTCGGCGATTTTTGGCTCGCATCAGGCCTGAACACGTGATTCTGATGGAGTTGGAGGTTTGGCCCAACTTCCTAAAGTGGTCCAACCGCTACGGCACGCCGGTGGCCATCGTCAACGGGCGCATCACCGACAACAGCCTGCAGAACTACCAACGCTTTTCGCGGAGTCTGCCCCAATTCCAACGGGTTAGCCTTTTTGCCGTCCAGGATGAAACCTATGGGGCGCGCTTTCGCCAGCTCTATGGGACGGACCGGCGTGTGGTGGTTACAGGGAATATCAAGGTGGATGGATTGGAGTTTGGTGCGGTGGAGCACGACCAAGCCTTCCGGGAGCTGGAAATCCAAATGGGCTGGAACCCGGAACAGGTGGTATTGCTGGCTGGCAGTACCCATTACAACGAGGAGCCCCAGGTGTATCAGGCGTTTTCGAGGGCCTGCCCCTCGGCTCGAATCGTGCTGGTCCCGCGCCACCCGGACCGGGCGGCCGATGTGGTAGAGGCCCTGGCCCAGGTGGGGGCTCAAGCCCAGCTATTGACCGCCTTGCGCGCGGGCACCGAAACCCTCGATATCACCCGTCCCTTGATCGTCGACACGGTGGGGGAATTGGGTCGGATTTACAGTTTGGCCACGGTGGTTTTTGTGGGCGGGTCCCTGGTGCCCCATGGGGGCCAGAATATGCTCGAACCGGTGGCTAGGGGTCGGGCGGTGCTCTACGGGCCCCATACCGACAATTTCAGGGGGGAAACGGCCTTGCTGGAAGCGGCCGGAGGGTCCAAGCGGGTGGCCGACGCCGCCGATTTGGAAGCCACGGTACGTGAATTGATCGATGACCCTGCCAGGCGGCAGGCCCTGGCCCAGGCCGGATTCGACGTGGCCCGGGCCCAGGGCGGGGCTACCGACCGGACCATTGAAGCTCTCAGCCTCTATTTGGGGTTGGGAAGTCCAGGTCCGAAGAACACCTAGGGTTGGTCTCCTACAACCTGGATCGGGTCCGGGGATCGGGCGGGCAGGCTTGTTTCGCTGCGATTTACGGGTTTGGGGGGATTCTGGACCCAACCGGGAAAAGTCTCCGTCCTGGCCACGCGTCCCGCATAGGGAGAAGTTTCGTCCAGGTATGGGGCGAGCCCTTGGGGGAACACCCTCCAGGCGCTATCCTGGGCGGTTCAAATGAGCTCAGGCTGCCCTCAGCAGTCCCTGCCCCCCTAGTTCTCCAAAACATCATGGCACGAACCCTCTTTACCTCCGAATCCGTTTCCATGGGCCACCCCGATAAGGTGGCCGACCAGATTTCGGACGCCGTCCTGGACGCCTGCCTCGCACAGGACTCCGAAAGCCGCGTGGCTTGTGAAACCATGGTCACCACCGGACTCGTCGTCCTTGCTGGAGAAATCACCACCAAGTCCGAGTTCAGCTACCAGGACCTGGTGCGCAAGACCCTGGCTGAGATTGGCTACACCGACGACGCCTTCGGCATCAACGGTTCCACCTGCGC
>JARGOW010000556.1 GCA_029212955.1 Planctomycetota bacterium
CGCGGCCCTGCCATGAGCTTCGATAGTGTTACATTTTGGCTGTTCTTCGCCGTGGCGTGGACGGTTTGGCGTTTTGCGCCCTTTGGCATTGCCAAGCTATTGACGGCTCTCTTGAGTCTGGTCTTCTACGCTTGGTGGCGCATTGAATATGTACCCCTGATCCTGTTTTCGGCCGTGGTGGACTATGTGGTCGGGGGTCGCATGGCCCGGGCGGAGAACCTGACCAAGCGTCGGTTCCTGCTCATGATCAGTCTGGTCATGAACCTGGGGCTGCTGGGCTTCTTCAAGTACACCCCGTTTGTCGTGCGCATTTTTGCGCCCTGGCTCCAGGATTGGGGAGCTTTTCAGGAGGTCCCCACCTTTGCGAGCTGGGTGGTGCCGGTCGGAATCTCGTTCTACACCTTCCAGACCCTCTCCTACACGATCGACCTGTACCGGCGCCGGATCGACGTGGCTCCGACCTTTACGGACTTCCTGCTGTACGTTTCGTTTTTCCCGCAACTAGTGGCGGGTCCGATCGTGCGGGCCAAGGAACTGCTGCCCCAGTTCATGAAGCGTCGGCGCCTGGCGCCCGAGCATGTGCAGCAGGGCTTTTATCAGATCATCACCGGCCTGTGCCTGAAAATGGTGGTGGCCGATGGTGTCGCCACGCCCGTGAATTTCCTCTTTGATGAGGGGGATGCGGCCACGGCGAGCGTGGCGCAAACCTGGATCGGAGTGACCAGTTTCGGGGTCCAAATTTACGCGGACTTCGCCGGTTATTCGCGCATTGCGATCGGCTTGGCCCTGTTGATGGGCATTCGGTTTCCGAAGACGTTCAACTATCCGTATATCAGCCAGAGCCTCTCCGAGTTTTGGACGCGTTGGAACATTCCCTTGTCCCAGTGGCTTTGGGATTACATTTACGTGTCCCTAGGGGGCAACCGCAAGGGCGCAGGCCGCGTCTATGTGAACCTGATGATTACCATGTTGCTGGGAGGCCTGTGGCACGGCGCGGCGTGGACTTACTTTGTGTGGGGCCTGTGGCACGGTTTGGGCCTGGCCATCGAGCGGGTTTTGGGTTTCAACGGGGTCCGAACCGATCGGCCGAAGTCCGTTCGTGAAATCGCGTTGCGTGGACTCCGCATATGGTTTGTCTGGAGCTATGTGGCTACGAGCTTCGTGTTCTTCCGCGCCGCGGACTTCGACACGGTTTGGATCATTCAAAAGAAGATGTGGATTGCGCCCTTCACCGAGGGATTAGGCAGCTTTGTGGATTGGCGCTTTATGGTGCTTTGGCCCCTGGTGTTCGCGCCCCACGCCTTCCGCGTCTTGCACGAGTGGTATGGCGTGCGCAAGGGCCGCTATTCCCAGGTCATGATTGTGGCGATATCTCTCCTGCTGCTGACCTTTGTCCGTCGAATCCTCAACCAGGCCTTCATCTACTTCCAGTTCTAGAGCCATGAATCGCTACTCAAAACCCTCCACATGGAAGCAAACCCTCGCCCAAGCCGGCGCGGTGGTTGTGCTGTACCTGTTGGGTTTGATGGCATGGAACACGTTGATGGTGCCCAATATGGATGGATTGCGATTGGGTGAACCCATACTTTCTCCGCCTGTGGAGCAGTGGCGGCCGGGACAGCATGGAATCATTTATCGCTTTGGTGAGACCCATCCCGATGGCTTGGTGGGTGTGGGCTCCAGTCGCGCCCAGAGGGCGATTCGAATCGCCGAAATGGAAGGCGAAGGCGTGGGACCGGTTTGGGTGTTGTCCCGCCCCGCAGCCCTGACCCTGGATCTGTTGAGCCTGGTGGATGAAAACCTGCCGGGACGGTGCGTGATCGCGCTTTCACCCCTTGGTCTGGGCAATGAACAGGCCCAGCCCATGATGGAGCCGCCCGCGCAGAAACCCTTCAACCGCCGGTTTGATGCCTGGTCGTCGGATTGGGCGGACATGTATCGGAGGCGTGTGGCGGAGCCGATGCTTCCCCCCGCTTGGCGCTATGGCTGGTTCGGGGGCTTTGGCCAGGAGAAGTACTTCGATGCCATTCGATATTCCCTGCGACCGGAAACGCGGGAGGCCCGGTTTGCTGTGCTCGAAGAGGTCCAGGCGTTTATCACAGCCCTGAAAGCCAAGGGCTGGAATATTACCTGCATCCGCTTTCCAACCTACGGGCCCATGCGCGACATCGAGGATGAAACATTCGATGGCAACCTGTTCACAGTGATGTGCGATGAAGTGGGGGTTCCCTACATCGACTACGGCAGCGGAGACTACACCACCAGTGATGGAAGTCACCTGGGCGTGGAGGGTGCGACCCAATTCTCCCGCAAGCTGGCCCAGGACCTGCTGGCTCTTCCGGGTATGGGGCCAGTTCAGTAGGACGCAAGGACCGCTTTATTGCATGCGAAAGGACCCCCGTCGGAGGTCGAAGGTGGTCCTTCTTCTCTCCGACCGGTTTCCTGGTGGAGGGCAATGGCAACTCAGGGAACGTTCAGGTCACCAAAGCGCCGGTCGTTGAAGCCCGTTGGGGCCTGGGATACCGAGGGGCGTTCCCCCCAGGCCAGCCGACCCCAGCACATAAGTGACCGAGATCATGGTGTGGGCAGAGTCGGAGTTTGCGGAGGCCAACCAAGCGGAATGGGACGGCAATGTGCGAATTGCAACCCCATGGGCAGGTGTGTTGTTGGAAGGCTTCGGATTCCATTCTAGCTCTTCCATTCAACATTGCTTGCGGCGCGCGCCTGAACGTCGATTGGGGCGGGGACCCGCGTTCGTGGGGCAACGGGTGCTTGGTTTGGTCCGCGAGCCATCCCTGCTTTGGGTCGTACACCGCCATCGAAGGAGCCTTGGGGAAACGTGGCTAGGTGGGCTGTGCAATCGGGGCGGACAGAACTTACACTTCCGCCCAGGGGGCTTTGAAATTTGGCACAAGAGACACTGGTGGTGAAGTTGACAAAGGTGGAACAGGGGGACCTGCGTGGGCGCCTG
>JARGOW010000557.1 GCA_029212955.1 Planctomycetota bacterium
CTGCCGGCCAGAGCCAAGCGGTCCGCCAAGGCCCAGTTGGAATGGTCTCAGCATTTTTTGCAGGGCTCCGCCACCCATGCCCAGAACCAGGCCGATTCGGATGGAGGCGATGCGGACACCGTGCTCACCCGCGCGCGCCGCTGCTTGCTCCCATCGCGTGCATACCTGTCCCACAAAGTCGGAGGCGGGCTTGGAACCCTCCCGGAGAAGGTCGTCCTGGCGATCCCCATAAATGCCGATGGCGGAGGCATTGACCAAGACCCGTGGCTTGGGCGAGGCTTGGCTTAGGGCCTCCACAATGCGATCCGTTGATTCGATGCGGCTGTCCAAAATGCGTTGGCGCTGGCCTTCATTCCAACGCTTCCCGATCAAGGGCTCACCCGCCAGATTGATGATGGCATCGTAGTCCGAAAGATCGGGCAGCCAGCCCACCGCGTTGCAACCCTCGGGCAAGCCTCCAACGGACGCTGGCCTTCTCGAGACTACACTGACACGGTCTCCCCGACCCGCCAGGAAACGTATCAGGTTTCGGCCAATGAAGCCGGTGCCACCGGTGATGAGCACATTCATGGATTGCCTTGTAGCCTTGAGTGGGGGGTCATGGGGAGCTCCTATTCATATCGGAAGTAGGAACCGCTTGCATTGTTTCGTGCTGAAAGCGCCGGGCCCCTGGGAATCCGTGGTGGCACGCGCCCTCCGCGCAGGGTGGTGAGGGGGAAGCAAAGAGTCTTGAAGTGGGCGTGGAAAAGGGGAGAGATGGCGAGCCAGGACGGCCAACCGTTCCCACGCCCACGGATCCATTCGCGCAGCGGGGGAGGCTGGAGGCGCTCTTTCGACTTTTTTGACAGAAACCGGTCCCATGGCGGCGGCAAGCATCGAAGGCGCGCGAATCGAGGCCGTTACCGTCCTCCCTGGACCGGTCCAGCCGATCAAGCCCGGTGCAGTAGCAGCTGTTGGAATGCGGCTGCGGCGTCTTCGATCGGAGTTTTGAGGGTGGCCTCCCCTACGGTGAGCTCCAATCGGCACCGGCCAGGTTCGTCGATGGCACCGACCCCGCCGAAGAGCCACAGGCCCGACGCATCCGCCACCCGGTCGCGAGCGAGCCGGGCCTCGTCAGGATCCAAATCGAGCCTCACCTGCATCATGGAGGTCTGGGGTATTTCCGGCAGCAGCATCAATCCTTCGATGGGGGAGAGCGCGGCCGCTAACTCGATGGCGTGGCGGCGGTATTCACCAAAGCGACCCAGCTTTTCGTCCAAGCGGCTCGCTGCCGAGGCCACATTGGGAAGGAGGTTGTACAGATTGCCTCCCATGCGACGCTGCCAAAGGTGAGCTTGCTTGATGAAAGACTCACCACCGATGAGCATTGCGCCCGGTAGGGCGCCGATGTCCTTGTAGAACGAAACGTAAATCGAATCGAAGAGCGCACCGATTTCGGCAAAGGACTTGCCATAGGCCGCTTGGGCCTGCCAGACGCGGGCCCCGTCCAGGTGCAAGTGCATTCCACGTTCGCGCGCCCGCCCGCATAACTCCACCAGCTCATCCCATTGGGGGATTCGGCCTCCATTCTCCCGGGTGGGCAATTCCATGAGAAGGGCATGCAAAGGCTCGGTGACCCCATCGAGATGTTTGGGGAGCATCGCTGACGCGAAGGGGCCCACCAGGGTCGCGCGCAACCCGAGCAAGTGGCTGTAGCTACGTTCTTCGTGCAACTCCAAGTGGCTGCTCGGGTGCATTCCGAAGTGACCGCCTGGGCCGCAGGCAATGCGCATGGCTATGCACTGGGCCATGGTCCCACTGGGCATGAAGCGCGCGGCCCCGTGCCCGAACAGTGCGGCCAGTTTGCCTTCAAAGCTTTCGATGAATTCCCCGGAACCGTAGACGTCTTGTTCGACCTTGTGCTCTTGGCACCAAGCGGCCACTCGGGCCATTTCCGCCGTGGCGTCCGGAATACCGTGGCCGAGGAAGGGTTGGCACTGGGCCATGAGGGCCTTGCGGCGGAGTTGGAGATCTGCGTCCATGGTGGGGTCGGCTTGAGCTTGTTGAAGGGGAGGGTGAAGTATCCGGGTCCGCGCAGGCCCTGTCCACCCACTTGGAGGTCGTCGACGCGGGTGGGTGCAATATTTTGGATGGCGTGTTCCTGTCCTGGATCGACGCGCCCAACGGGAAGCCAGTGGATTGCACGGACTCCCTGACCCGGTGCCGACAGAGTTGGTATCCTCCCGCTTTCGCCAACCGTCGGAGCCCCTTCTTTGAGCCCTATCCGTGGAATCCAGTCCCGCTAAACCCCTGCAACTTTATGTGATCCCCGTGACGCCCCTGGCCCAGAACTGCAGCATTCTGCATTGCCAGGAGACCAACGAGGCGGCCGTCGTGGATCCGGGTGGAGACATCGATCGCATCGTGGCCGAAATGGAGAAGCGCGGCGTGCAGCTGACGAAGATTCTGGTCACCCATGCCCATATCGACCACGCGGGCGGCGTGGCCGATTTGGGCGAGCGCTTTGACTTGCCCATCGAAGGTCCCCAGGCCGAGGACGCCTTTTGGATCGATCAGATCGAAGAGTCGGGCCGTATGTATGGTGTGCCGGGTCGCAAATTCGCACCCACCCGTTGGCTGTCGGATGGGGACACGGTGACGGTGGGGTCCCATGAGTTGAAGGTATTGCACTGCCCCGGTCACACGCCAGGGCATGTGGTATTCGTCCACGAGGGCTTGCGCTTTGCCATCGTGGGGGATGTGTTGTTTCAAGGGAGCATAGGACGCACGGACTTTCCCCGGGGGGACCACGGTCAACTGATCTCCAGCATCAAGGACAAGTTGTTCCCGCTCGGCGACGACATCACATTTCTTTCGGGCCACGGCCCCACTTCGACGTTCGGCCAAGAACGCAAAACGAATCCGTTTGTTGGCAACAAGAACGCCTGGTAGGGGAACCCGTCCAGTGCATCATGATCCTGCTACTGCGG
>JARGOW010000558.1 GCA_029212955.1 Planctomycetota bacterium
GAGTCTTCCTGGGCTGTTTTCCGGCAGGGAATTGGGTGGACCTCACCCATGGAATACCGCCCCAGGACACCCGGGCAGCATCGCTAGAGTTGCGGCACGCCTATTCGTACTTTCCAGTCGGGACCCTGCATGTGGCCATTGTGGATCCGGGGGTTGGAACCAGCCGCCGAATCATCGTGGCCGAAAAATCAGGCCATGGCTTCTTGGCCCCTGACAACGGATTGCTGGATGGAATTCTGGAGGAGGGCGACCCGGTCTGGGCGCCGGATCCGGCCCCCTGGGAGCTGCCCAACAAAAGTTCCACATTCCACGGCCGGGACGTTTTCACGCCCATGGCCGCCGCATTGGCAAGTGGGCGGTTGGTGCTTGCGGATCGTGACCTGTGCCTGGATTGGGTTCGCTGCCCAGAGAAGGCCCCCGAACAGGTTTCTAAAGGCGGATTCACACTTCGAATTTTGATGGTGGACCACTTTGGCAACCTTGTCACCAATTGGGATGTTTCGCAATCTGGAACGCTTCCGGAAGGTGCCGAGGTTCGAATCGGCTCCCATGTCGTCCCGATCGTGAAGACCTATGCAGATGTGCCCTGCATGGGCCTTCTGGCCCTGATAGACTCCATTGGACATTTGGAGATTGCCCAGCGCGATGGATCCGCAGCGGATCGATTGGGCCTGGGTGTCGGCGATGTCCTCGAACTACGAACCAAACCATGAGCAAAGCAAAACGAGTGGCCTTTATTGGCGTCCCCATGGACCTGGGCGGTGGACGCCGGGGTGTGGACATGGGACCCAGCGCGGTCCGCATCGCAGGGGTAAAGAAGGCCGTGGAGAGTCTGGGGTTCGAGTTTGTGGACCACGGCAACGTGGACGTGGTCGCTCCGGAGTCGCGTGTGCCCGATGACCCCAAGGCCCGTTTCCTGGATGAGATCGCGGATGCGTGCACCCGATTGGCGAATGACGTGGAAGCCCGCATGGACGAGGGGGATTTCCCCCTGGTTGTAGGCGGGGACCACTCGATCGCGATCGGGACGGTTTCGGGAATCGCATCCCACTATCACAAGAAGGACGAAAAGGTGGGTTTGATCTGGTTCGATGCCCACGGGGATATGAACACCCCAGAGACTTCTGAGTCAGGCAACATCCATGGCATGCCCCTGGCAGCCTTGCTCGGGTATGGACCCGGCTCCTTGACGCGATTGAGCCGACGTTTCCCCGCCGTCGATTGCGAGAATGCCGTGCTTGTCGGCATTCGATCCTTGGACAAGATGGAAAAGGAAATGGTTCGCAAGGCGGGCATTCGTTGCATCACCATGAAGGAGGTGGACCAGCATGGGATCCATAAGGTCATGGAAGAGGCGATCCAAATCGCAACCAACGGCACTGCGGGGTTCCACATGTCCTTTGATCTGGATGGAACCGATCCCAGCGTGGCTCCTGGTGTTGGAACTCCAGTCCCCGGCGGCATCTCCTTCAGGGAAGCCCATACGGTCTTGGAACTGTGCGCCGAGAGCGGCAAGCTAGTGGGGCTTGAAATGACCGAGATCAACCCGATTTTGGACGTTCGCAACAAGACCGCCCAGGCAACAGTTCAATTCATCGGATCGGCCCTGGGCCGCCGAACCCTCTAAAGCGCCCTCCGCCTTCGAACCGTGATTTTCCTCTTTCGATCGATACGAGTCCATCAGCGACTGCTCAAGGATTTCGTTATACGAGATCTCAAAGCCCGCTACGTGGGCTCGAGCATGGGGTTCTTTTGGTCGGTGATTTTTCCGATCATCAACCTGTTCGTATACATGTTCGTGTTCCGAATCGTGCTGAATACGCGCTGGTCCGATTCCCAGGGTGCCACCGAAGTGGCCCTGGTCATGCTGGCCGGAATCGTGGTTTGGACCGGTTTCGCTGAAACCATCTCGCGCAGTACCAACTGCCTCGTGGAGCACGCCAACCTGATCAAAAAGGTGGTGTTCCCGAGCCAACTCCTGCCCGCCTATCTGACAATTTCGTCCCTGGTGAATATGGCCATTGGCCTGCCGGTGGTCGTGGCCATGATCGCGCTTTTGACTTACGCCTCCGAGCCGGATGCTCACTTGGAGTTGGATCTGATCAAGGTTGCCGTAGAAGGGCAGGAACATCCCAAGACCATGATCAATGAGGGAAGCCTGCTCATGGGGGAGACCGATCCCGACGGCCGGACCCTGCGCCTCCAATTGTCCCGTGGCCTTTCCTCCCATGCACGTGTCCGCATTGAAGTTGGAGGTACCGCCACCCCCGGCGAGGATTATGTGGCCCTGCCGGAGTGGATCGAGATTCCGCCCGCCCAAGTTAAGACTGCCATTCGCATTCAGCCCCTGGCGGATGGTATTGCCGAAGACGCCCGGGAAACGGTGACCATAAAGCTCGTGGAAGGGGACGGGGTGGAGCTTTACATGCCGGAACGGGATCTTGATCCCCGGCAAAACATGCTTACCGTGCAGATCGCGGATTCGGCAGCTCCTGCCTTGCCCGCAGACCATGAGTTGCGATCCGTTGATACGGTGGGTCCGTACAACTTCGAGCCTGGTTACAAGCCCCTCGGCCTTGGGCTCTCCATGGTCGTGCTGCCCTTGCTCTTCCTGCTTCAGGGTTTGTTCACCGTTGGCCTGGCCTTCTTCCTGAGTACGCTGAACGTGTTCCTGCGCGACACCTTTCACCTTGTGGGAGTGGGCGTGACGGTTTGGATGTTCGGGACCCCGATCTTCTATCCTGCGGCCATGGTCGAGCGCGCCGGTTTCGGATGGATGCTCAACCTGAACCCCATGTATTGGCTGATCGAAGCCTACCGGGATGTTCTGATCCACGGACTCTGGCCCAATTGGATGGCCCTCTTGGCCTTCTTCATCGTCAGCATGGGAGTTCTGACAGTGGGATCCCGCTTCTTCAAGGCCCAAACCCACCGCTTCCCCGACCTCCTCTAGGTGCCA
>JARGOW010000559.1 GCA_029212955.1 Planctomycetota bacterium
GGTCAGACGCTTTTTTGCGCACGGTCTTCAGGCGGTCGTTGAGCTCTTGCTCCTCCTCCGTGAAGTCCTCCGCGTTGGCCTTGCGCGGGGCCCGGGGCCACTTCTCGATGGGCTCCTTGTCGAGCGCGTCCTCGATGGCGTCGATGATGTCGTCGCCGTAGCGACCGCGGACCAAGCTCGAACAGCCTTTGACCTTGGACAGGGCTTGAACCGAACGCGGGCGTTGCTCGGCCAGGGCCAGCAGTACGTGGTTGCCAAGGATGCGGAAGGGCGGCACGTTCTTTTCCTTGGCCAATTCATCGCGCAGGATGAACAACTCGCGCAGGATCGTGCGCGCCATGGGACGCAGGTCCTTTCCGCCTTTGACTTTGACGAAGTCGCCGGGGCGGAAAACGTGGGGCGGCGGCGTGATTTTCTCCAGCCGGCGACACTCCGTATCGAGCACCATCATCAGGTCTTCCTTTTTCAAGGCGGCGTGCTGCTCGTGGTACAGGTCCACCAGGTAATGGGTATCGAGGCGTGCGTAAGCCACCTGCTGATCGGTCAGGGGACGCTTGGACCAGTCGCTGCGCTGCATGGACTTGTCCAGCTCCACCTCGAAGTGCTCCTTCAAGACCGAAGCCAGGCCCGGAGCCTTGGACCCCAGAACCGCTGCCGCCACACGCGTGTCGAACAAGTTCGCGAAATCGAAACCGTAGTCGCGCTTCAAGATCAGAATGTCGAACTCGGACTCGTGGAAGAGCTTGATGCGCTTCGGATCGGCCAGGACGTCGCCCAGGCCGGCCAGGTCCACGTCTGCAAAGGGGTCGACGATGAAATCCTCGCCCCCTCCCGTCACCTGGACCAAACACACCTGCTCGCGGTAGCTGTGAAAGCCATCCGCTTCCGTGTCCACTGCGATGACCGGTTCGTCCCGAAGCACCTCGAGCATGCGCTCCATGGACTTGTCATCTTCGACTCGGGTCGGCGGTGTCAGTTCGGACTGGCTCATAGGTTGGCAGTATTGAGGGATGTTGTCAGTGTGCGGAAAGCCCCAAAGTCGCCGGCGGGCAGCATCTATGGGCAAGGCCAACGGGTCTGGGCACAAAAAAAGCTCCCAGAGGGAGCTTGAAGCACCCACCCTTCGGGTGGTTGCGCCTAGTGTCATTTAGGCCATCCCGAAGGAATGGCGAGGGCGACGGGACTTGAACCCGCAACCTCCGGCGTGACAGGCCGGCACTCTAACCAATTGAGCTACGCCCCCGCTTTGGGGATGCGGAGTATAGCCTCCGCCCTACCCCTGTCCAGGATTTGTTCGAACGAATCTGCCTAAATTTGGAAGCCCAAATCGGGGCGCCCCGCACCACCGGCTTCCGGGAGCGCGATGTGCTCCAGCCCAGGCATATGCGGTCAAATCCACCGAAACGGCCAAACCTAGCCCGTTCGCACGGCTCGCAGCGTATCGAACCGACCCAGCCGATAGATGGGATAGAGGGATGCGATCAGTCCCACGGCGAGGCATCCGACCAGGGCCTTGACCGGGGTCCAAGGGTTCAGGGCGCTGGGCAGATCGAGCCCGGAAAGGGATTCCACCGCCGCGATGACCGGGGGCACTATGCCCAGCCCCACGGCGACGCCCAGCAGCCCTCCTACCAGAGCCAAACCGAGGGCCTCAATCCAGACCATGGCGGCCACCTGTCCCTGGCTGGCCCCCAAGGCCTTCACGATCCCAATCTCCCTGGAACGCTCCAGCGTGGCCAGCAGCTGACCATTGAGCACGCCCAAGGCCGCCAACCCGGCCGACAGCAGCACCAAGATGTCAAAGAGTTTGAAATCCCGCTCCAAGTCGAATCGGTGAAAGTCCAAAACGCCCTGGCCTGTCTCAAAATTCCACTCTTCCGGATCCACTCCCTCCCCTCCGTCGTTCAGGCCAGCGTAGTAACCCACCAGCAATTCCTTCACGCGCTCCACGTCCTCGCGTCCGTCCAGCTTGACCGCGATCCGATTCACGCGCTCGGTGTCGATGCAAAACTCCTTGTCCAGATAGCGGCGGTCCACCACCCCGTACATGCGTTCGTCGGGGTGCGACCAGTGCCCGTATGCATCGCTGATGGCCGCCACGACGAAAGCCTGAACCTGGCCACCGGATTTTTCCAAGTAGATCGAATCCCCGATCGAGTATTCGCCGTCCTGGGCCAAGCGCCGGCTCAGAATAATGCCGTGGCCTCGCTTCATCTGCTGCAGAACCTCCGGTTGATCGCCCAGGGGGCCGTAGCCTTGGATCGAATCCGAGTCCACTCCAGTGATCAGGAAGGGCACGTTCAAATGGGCCTGGCCCATCTCCACACCCAGCACGGCCGGGTCTTTTAGCAGGGCTGCGGCCACCCCATCGTAGGCCGTGTCGGGCAAGTCCTTGACCCAAACCTTGCCGAGTGCGGCCTCATCCGCCCACACCGAAATCTCCCCGCGCAGGCTCCCCGTCAGCCCACTCAACCCCATATACCCCGCGGCCACCAGGGCGATCGCGCTGGCGCTGGCGCCGATGCGCCCCGGCGATCGAACCATGCCCGATCGCGCCATGCGGGCTGAAAATGGGGCGAACACGACCATGGGCTTGACCACCCACGCCGCCCCCTGGGCGATGAATCGCGGGGCCACCAGGGCCAGGGCGATGACAGCGATGAGCACGCCCACGGCGCCCAATACCACCATGGCCAAACCATCACCGGACCCACCTACCGAAGGCACCAGGGTAAAGAACAAACCCGGCAAGAGAATGCCCATGAGCGCCGCATAGAACACGGCAAAGCCGCGGCTGCCGCTGCGACCCGTGACTTCTTTATCCCCCCGCAGGGCCGCGCCAGGATCGGCCCGACCGAGCAACATCAAGGGGTAAACCGAGCCGCCCAACGCCACCAGGAATCCTGCCGAAGCGAGCCCCACGACCACCCCCCAGGGAATCACGAATT
>JARGOW010000560.1 GCA_029212955.1 Planctomycetota bacterium
AGCTCATGGCAGGGCCGCGATGGTACCGCAAAGGCCTTCCAGGCCCCATAACGCAATGCGCAGGGGCGGGCCTTTGGCTCTCCGGTGGGTCGGAAGGGCACCTCGCTAGCCAATCCTACCCCACTCTGGGCTGGTGGCCCCGGATGCGGGGGTTGGTCGAGGACGCTTTTCCACCCCAGCCAAACGCACCCCACCCCATGGAACCAAGTCGGGATTTGCTAGGACCTTGCCGCTGCCCGGCGCGCCCCTGTAAATCACCCGATGGGGCGGTCAGCCCCCCGGGTCAGGGGTTCGGAGCAAGCCGCCCGGAGAGCACCCCGAATCGCAGTCCTAGGACCATCTGCTAAGCTGGCCACCATGACCCCCGCCCAGGATTCGCCCCAATTCGATACCGGCCTGCGGCCCGATCAGCTCACCGCCGATCGCGGCACCCCGGTCGAGACCCCCTGGGGCATCTTCGCCGTCTACCAAACCCCGGAAGGCCCCCGTGCGGCCGAGGCCTTCTGTCCCCACTTGGATGGACCCCTGTTCGAAGGTTCAGGGAGGGACGGCCACATCACCTGCCCCTGGCATCTGTGGCGCTTTGATCTAACGACCGGGCTCTGCGTCGATTCCCCCGAAAACGCGGGCTGCGACTCCAAAATCCGATGTTTGCCGGTGGAGATTGGCCCCGGGGGCACACTTTTGCTGGGCCCACAATCCAGCTGACGGGTAGGGCTCAGGCCCCTTCTTGGGTATTATGCGCGCTCCTTCGGAGACCTCTTTCCTATGAATACCCTCAACAACATCCTCGACTCGGTCGGCAACACCCCCCTCGTCAAGCTCCAGCGCCTTGGCAAAGAAACCGGCTGCGAATTCTACGTGAAGTGCGAATTCATGAACCCGGGAGGCTCGGTCAAGGACCGCATCGCCCACCGCATGGTCATTGAGGCTGAGAAAAGTGGCCGTATCAAGCCCGGCGACACCCTGATCGAAGCCACCAGCGGCAATACGGGCATCGGAATGGCCATGGCTGCCGCCGTGCGCGGCTACCGCATGATCATCACCATGCCCGAGAAGATGAGCCACGAAAAGCAGGTCGTGCTCGAGGCCCTCGGCGCCGAGATCATCCGCACGCCCAACGAGGCCGCCTGGGACGCCGACGACAGCCACATCGGAGTGGCTAAAGAGCTCCAACGCCTCATCCCCAACGCCCACATCCTCGACCAGTATTCCAACGAAGACAACCCGCTGGCCCACTACCACGGCACCGGCGGCGAAATCCTCGAGCAGACCGACGGCGGTAAGTTCGACTACATGATTTCCAGCGCCGGCACCGGCGGCACCCTCTCCGGCATCGCCAAGCGCCTCAAGGAAGACGCCCCCAACGTGGAAATCGTGGGCGTGGACCCGGTCGGATCCATCCTCGCCGGCCCCGCTGAAATCACGGGCTACAAGGTCGAAGGCATCGGCTACGACTTCATTCCCGACGTACTCGACCGGGACCTGGTCGACCGCTGGATCAAGACCGAAGACCGAGAGTCCTTCCTGACCGCACGCCAGCTCGTACGCAAAGAAGGCATCCTTTGCGGCGGCTCCTCCGGCTCCGCCATGGCTGCGGCCCTGCGCCTCGCCAAGGAAGTCGGCCCCGGCAAGAAGTTCGTCATCATCCTGCCCGACTCCGTTCGCAACTACATGACCAAGTTCATGGACTCCGGTTGGATGCGCGACAACGGCTTCGTTGAGCAACAATGGGAGGATGACACCTGTGCGGATATCCTGCGCCGCATCCCCCAGCGCGATATTATCACCGCAGCCGGCGGCGACACCGTGGCCGACTCCGTTTTGCGCATGAAGGAAGCCGGCATCAGCCAGCTTCCCGTGGTCGACAACAACCAACTGGTCGGCATCGTCACCGAATCCGACCTACTCGGCTCCATCGTCGAAGGCCGCGCCCAAATGACCACCGCCTTGGCCGAGGTCATGTTCCGCCGCGTGGACACCATCCACCAAAACGCATCCGCCCGCAGCTTGCTCGCCCAACTTGAAGGCGGCACCGTCGGCATGGTCGTCGACGACGAAGGCAACCTCACCGGCATCCTCACCAAGATGGATCTCATGGACCACCTCACCGCCGCCGCCGGCGCGTAGTTCAAGAGCCTCAAACTAAAAGGCCCCGGCTGGAACACAGGTTCCTGCCGGGGCCTTTTTGTTTAGCAGGCGATCGTTCGGTTCAGCACTTTGAAGCGGAGTGGTGGCACTTCCAGCTAGCGCCCCTCTCCTGTGAAAACCTCTAAATCGGAGGGGTCGGGCTAGTTTGCCCCCTACCCGATGGGCAGGTTCAAGCACTTCACCACGTGGCCCATGGTGCAAGAGAGGACCATGCCGAGGGCGGGCGTCACTTCGACCAGGGGGTGAGCAGCGCCGAATGTATGGCCCGTGCCCTCGATGATTTGGATTTCGCAGTCGGGTATGGCTTTCGCGATTCGCTCGCTGCAAGCCATCGAAACGGCTTCATCCATGGCGCCGTGGATCGCCAGCGAAGGCATTTCGACGCGCTTGGCTGCTTCCAGGATGTTGAGTCGCTCCAGGTTTTGCTCCACGTCATGGATCACATCCGTGCCCAGGCGCATGGTTTGACCGGTTCGGGTGTTCGGAATGTCCAGATAGCCCGCCTCCCTCCAAGCCTGCGTGGTGGATTCATCGAAGCGAATCACGTCATCGATCGCGGCCCATGTAACAAGCCCCTGGTAGGCAAATTCCGCTGCGTGGAGGATGGCGACACCGCCCCCGCGGCTGTGGCCCATAAGGACTCCTCGGTCGGGATCGAGCGGCCCCAGATCTCCAGCCAATATGGAATCTCGTACGCGTTCCACATCTTCCAGCTGCCTGGAATAGGTGTCCTTTTCGAAGGCCGCCAGGTCGGAGAAATCCACCAAATCCTCTCCCACACCGGAACCTGATGTGT
>JARGOW010000561.1 GCA_029212955.1 Planctomycetota bacterium
AGGGGGAGGCGCCGCATGCGGCGCCTCCCCCTTTTGCATTCCTGGAATGATGGGCCCGGCGTTAGTGCTGGGTGGGGGAGCGGAAGTAGCTTCCGGGGAAAGGGGCGGTCTCGCCGGGATCCGGCGCGGAGACGCGTGACACCTCGGCGGCGCAAACCTTGAACTCGGCGGTCTGCGTGACAGCATCACCCGCGTCATTGGTGAGCAGGTTGGCCCGGGCTTCGGAGAAGTGCAGGGGCATCCAAATGGAACCCCGGCGCACCTGGCCGGATACGATGGCACGGCAGGTGACCTGTCCTCGACGCGTGCTCACTTGCACATAATCGTTGTGATCGATTTTGCGCTTGCGTGCATCGCGGGGATGGATCTGGATGAAAGCTTCGCTTTGCTTTTCGTCCAAGCCCGAGTCGCGCCGGGTTTGCGTGGCCGCGTTGTAGTGGTACAGCGTGCGGCCGGTGGACAGAACAAGCGTGTACTCCTCGTCCGGCAATTCCTCGGAAGGGCGGTACTCCACGGGGCTGAAGAGGCCTTTGCCGCGCAGCACTCCGCCCTCGTGCAAGTACACGGTGCCCGGATCCTCCGGGGATTCGCAGGGCCATTGGATGCCCGTGAATCCGCCCGTTTGGGCCTCTTCCAGGCGTTCGTAAGAAATGCCCGCGAACTTCGGCGTGTCCCGTGCCATTTCGGCCCAGATTTCGGAGGGGTCTTTCAGATCCCAAGGGCTGCCAAGGCTTTCCGCCAAGTCGAGCAGGATCCTCCAGTCCTCGCGGGCTTCGCCGGGCGGCTTGATGGCTTTGCGAACCCGTTGCACCCTGCGCTCGGAGTTGGCAAACACCCCGTCCTTTTCGGCGAAAACGCTGGAGGGGAAGATCACGTCCGCAAATCGCGAGGTCTCGTTTAGGAAGGGTTCTTGGATGACCAGGAAGTCCATGGCGTTGAGACCCTTCTCCACTTCGGAAACATTGGGTTCCGAAAGCACGATGTCCTCGCCAAGGATGAACATTCCGCGGACCTCATTGCCCAGGGTCTTCATCATTTGATTTAGGTTCAGACCCGGTTTGGGCGGCAGCGGCACGCCCCAAGAAGCTTCGTACTTCTTGCGGATTTCATCGTCGACCACGCTCTGGTAGCCGGGGAAATAAATCGGCGTGGCCCCCGCGTCGTTGGCGCCCTGCACATTGTTTTGCCCGCGCAGCGGGTTCATGCCGGAGGACGGTTTGCCCAGGTGCCCGGTCATTAGGACCAGGTTCGCCAAGGCATACACGTTGTCGGTGCCGTGGCTGTGCTCGGTGATTCCTAGGGTGTAGTAGATGCCAGCACGCTCGGTGGTCGCGTACTTGCGGGCGGTCCAGCGCAGATCCTCGGGGGAGATGCCCGTAAATTCCTCGGCCGCTTCGGGGGAATACTTCTTGACGGACTCTTTGACAGCTTCGAAGTTTTCGGTGTTGTTTTGGATGAAGTCGTGGTCGACCAGGTCCTCTTCGATGATGACGTGGGCCATGGAGTTCAAGAGCCAAACGTCGCTACCCGGTTTGATCTGCAAGTGCTTCTTGGCCATCGTGGTCATGAAGATTTGCCGAGGGTCCGCCACCACCATGGTCGCGCCACGGTGCACCGCGCGCTTCATCTCCATGGCAATGATCGGGTGTGCTTCCGATGTGTTGCTACCGATGACGAACAGGAAATCCGTGTCGCGAATTTCATGGATTGAGTTCGTCATGGCGCCCGCTCCAAAAGTTGTGACCAGACCGGCCACGGTGGGAGCGTGTCATGTCGCAGCACACTGGTGCACGTTGTTTGTGCCGATGGCGGCCCGTGAGATCTTTTGAACCAGGTAGTTTTCTTCGATTGTGCAGCGCGAGGAACTGACGAAGGCCAGGGCGTCGGCGCCGTGGGCTTCTTTGACCCCCAGCAGTCCTTCGGCGGTTCGCTTGAGGGCTTCCTCCCAGGTGGCACGTTGCAATTGCCCGTTTTCGTCGCGAACGAGGGGGTAGGTCAGTCGGTCCGTGTGATGGATGAAGTCATAGGCGAATCGACCCTTTACGCACAGGTTGCCGTCGTTGCTGGTGGTCCCCGGTTCCGGGCTTGTGACCTTGATGACCTTGCCGGTGCCATCGTTGCCATCCGGATCCACGTTGAGATCCAATTGGCAGCCGACCCCGCAGAAGTTGCAGGTCGTACGCACCTTGGTGAGCTCTTCTTCGTGCTTTTCCCCGCGGGTGATGGGCCGTTTTTCCGCCATGGCCCCGGTGGGGCAGGTGTCGATACAACCACCGCAGAGTTCGCAGGAGGTGTCCAGCAAGGAACGGCCATCAGCCGTGGAGATCGTTGTCTCCGCAGCACGTCCTGCGAGGGTGATGGCGCTGACCGATTCCACCTCGTCGCAATAGCGTGTGCAGCGGGCACACAGGATGCAGGCTTCAGCGTCGAAGTCGATGTAGGGGTTGCGATCCCCGGGGCGGCTGGGGCGCAGGTTCGTGAGATTGGGCCAGTGTGTGGGCGCCGAGCAACTCTCGGCCATCTCCAGCAACTGGTTCGTTGTGCGACGTTCCTTGGACTTTTTGGCGTCCGGATGATCGGTCAGGTACAGGCCAAGCAATGTCTTGCGGTGGCGATCGATCCGGGCGTTTTCGCTGGTGACCTTGGCGCCCGCGCTGGCAGGTGTGGCGCAAGAGGGCATCAAGCGCCGGGCGCCTTCAATTTCCACCAGGCAAGTTCGGCAGGCTCCTGCCGGCTCGAGGCGCGGATCGTGGCACAGGGTAGGGATGTCAATCCCGTTGCGTTGGGCCACATTGAGCACGGTTTCACCGGGGTGAAACACGTAGCTTTGGCCGTTTATTTCCAGGGTCGTGGCGACGCTGTTTTGCATGTCTGTCATGGCGATTAAGCTTCGAAGTCCTGGGGGAAGTGCTTGAGTGCGCTGGTCAAGGGAAGCGGTGCG
>JARGOW010000562.1 GCA_029212955.1 Planctomycetota bacterium
AGCAGCCGGTTGGAGCGAGGCACACCTCCTGGAGCTGATCGCCCATGTGGCCTTCAATACGCTCACGAACTACACCAACCACGTGGCCAACACGGAAGTGGACTTCCCGGCAGCTCCCGCGCTGCAGCAAGCCTGAGCCCCCAATGCTGCGAGGTCGGCCAGGCCTAAGGCCTTGGCCGGCCCGGAATCAGGCCTGCTCGAAGCCTGTTTCTGGGGCTTCAGAAGGGCGGAAGCCCAGGGGCCACTCCAACCAAACCTCGCGTGTGGCCATGGTTTGTGACCGCATGGATGGGGGGGACATGCGGGGTACCGGGCCGCGCAGGTCTCCACAGTTCCTGACGGAAGCGCGTGGAGTACACAACAGTAGGAAACAGAGGCCGTGAGCGAGGCTCCGTACCTGGACTTCAATCCGGGATGATTTGATACCATGGCTTGGGCCCGGAGGGCCCTCGAGGCAGGGTGCGATCCTCCCCGCCGATGAAGAAACCATGAGCGACGACGAATACCCCAGGGAGAAGGAATGGCGCCATCTCTACCTCCGCTCTGAAAAATTGCACCGGGCCAAGCAGCTGGGCATCGATTACCCCCGCAAGCATTCCAACCAACTCAAGATGGAAGCCTCCCGAAACGTCCTCTTCGTGTGTAGCAAGAACCAGTGGAGAAGCCCCACCGCCGAGAGCGTCTTCAAAGACGACCCCATGCTTGAAGTCCGCTCCAGGGGAGTCAGCAGGGATGCCAAGCGAACCATCAGCTCCCACGACCTCAAGTGGGCCGACGTTGTCATCGTCATGGAACCCAAGCACGAGCAAAGATTGCTAGCAGACTTTCCTGGCGAAATGAAATACAAGGAAACCCACGTCCTGGAGATCCCTGACAACTACAAGTACATGGACCCAGACCTCATCGAGATTCTCACCACAGCGGTCCGCCCCCTGCTGAATACGGCGTCAGACCCTGTGCCACCCACAGGCGGCAGCTAAGTGTCGCACTGGTTCTTAGTCTTGTGAGCGTGTACTTGTACTTGCAAACCGGATAGACCAGCGAAGCTGGCACCTAGGACCGAAGTTGGTGGGCTGACGTTGTCGTGCAGAAACCGGATAGATTTCCCCGTCTATAAGCCTTTCCGGATTCAATGGCTCGCACTCCAATCCGATCTCCGATGGAACTTGTCCTGTCTCGGTACTCCCGGTACTCTCGATAACCGAGCGAATTCAATCGGCCTCGAAAGTGATGTACACTGGCTTCCCCAAAGCAGTGGAACACCCAAGCTGGAAGGAGTATTGAAAAGGACACGCACCATAAGCGCCATCGCCCCCCAACTCCTGATCCTGCCGCTGCTGGCTTGGTTGGTTTGGTCGGCCGATCTATGGACCGCGATTTCCCTGATGTATCCGGCGTACCTCGTTGTTGCCGTGATCTCCTGCGGTCTGCTCCTGCTGCCCTGCGCATTTGTGAGAAGGCCAGCGGTCGTGGTCATTCCATTCCTCTGGGCGGCATTCCTTATCGCCCTTCCATTCATGCCAAACAGCTCGCTTAAGCCACTGTTGTGGGCCGTGCGCGATCTGGAACAAGGCATGGGCCGGGAGACTGTCCTGCAAACCATCCACAACCACTACGTCGACACTAATTTTCCCAGACCCCTTGAAATCGGGGAAGATCAGACAGATGCAGGATGGCCTCCGGGGACAACCCGCCTATGCCTCAAGCCACAGGGCCGCAGTCCCGGATTCCAAGCTGAGAGCCTCCTGGTGTTTCTAGTGGATGGCCGCTTTGATCGAGCGCTTTTCCAGGCGGACTGATTTCGGATGCCGGTAAAGCCGGGCCCGGACCAATTCCATTGTTAAAGCGTTTGCCAGGATTCAACTCGACATGGAGCCGCATTCGCAGATAGGCAGCCATGCACGAATCCGCCGCTTGCTTGAATCAGTTTTTCTGAGTTCGGCAGTCGGGATGCAAGCGGAGGATGCAAGCCAGGGACCTGGCGCTTAGTCCCGTTCCAAGTGGCAGGCGTACTCGTGGCGGGAGTCGATTGAAAGCCACGTCCAGGATGGGGAGCCTAGTATTGCTACGCTCGTCCGGGGTGGCGACGTACTTGGCGCAGCGGGGGTGGAAGGGGCAGCCGGACGTGAGCGGGGAGGGCACGTCGCCGGTGAGCACGATGCGTTCGCGGGTGGCTTCGGTCTCGGGGTTGGGTTCGGGGTTGGCCGAGAGTGGGGCCTTGGGTTGAATGAATTTGCGCCTGTACTGATACTCCACCGCGTAATGAGCGCTTTTTGATTAGGCTTGTGGTAGACGCTCCCAGGGCTGAGAGCCCTGTGGCAGGCGGAGTGCAACAATATGGATCCCATGCCCAATTTTACACCACCACACCCGGATGGCGAATCACTCGAATCCTATCGCGTGTGGCTCCGATCGGCGTTCCGTGCGGGATTGTCGCTGACACTATTGCTTTGCGCTTTCGCTTGCATGGCGCCCAGCGTGGACTGGGTCGCGCGCTATCGGGCGGACTTTGCCCAAGCCCAGGAAACGGGCACGGTCAACGCGTACCGAGCGTTCTTGCGCAAGCGACCGCCCAGCAACGGAAACTTCGATGTGGAGCAGGCGACGGCGCGCAGGGAACTCAAGAAACTGAGGTTGCAGGAGGCGCTGGCCCAGGATCTCGGGCCGCAGATTCGGTACGTGTGCGAGATTCAAGAGCCCGAATCGCGCGATCAAGTCTTCGCATCCGTGCGGGAAAAGCTGGAGGGCAAGCCGCGAGTGGAGTGCATGCAATGGCTTTGGCCCTTGGGCCGGTGCGCCGATGGCTTGCAGCCCGCGGACCAGGCCTACCTGAGCGAAATCCTGTAGGGATACGGAGTCGCACACATGATCACGATTTTGCAGCGGAATGGTGCCGGCGTAAAATCGGAAGTAGGGGTAAGGGCTGGCCTTCAGTTCGGAC